>NZ_JBVVPL010000039.1:0-59021 GCF_055807615.1 Bradyrhizobium sp. MV1.5
CACACGGTTTCACGATTCTGGAATCCCCAGATGCCGATCTGAGTCAATCCGCCGCACCAGATATGTGCATGCCCTAGCGTTCTTACGGGGAGAGGGTTGGGGTGAGGGCCCTTTCTCCTCAGATTGAACCCATCGAGGGACACTGTACCCCCTCACCCGGAATCCGCGCTGCGCGCGAATTCCGACCTCTCCCCGCAAGCGGGGAGAGGTGAAGGCAACACTACTGCTTCTGCAACTTCGTCAGCGTGCCCGTGCCGTTATTGTCGGTCGCAGAGTAGCTCACCCGGTCGCCAGCATGGACGGCGTCGAGCATCGCGGCATCCTTGGCCTTGTACTGCTGGAGCGCGCCGGCGCCGCCTGCGCTGCCACCGACCGTGCCCTTCTGCGTCTGCTGGATCGAGATCGTACTGTTGAGCCGATCGATCCGGGTGACCATTCCGGTCAGATCGTCAGCGAATGCGCTGCTTGCGAGCATGCTGATGGCCGCAGCGCCTGCGAGGATGAATTTCGTGGTTCCCATCGAGGCCTCCCGATGCCTTGGATTACCCATCGACAAGACATCCTAGACCGATTTGGTTCCGGCATACAGCGCGGCGACAGGTTAATGACCGCAATGGAGGCGCGGGAACCGGCTGCAGGCGGTCAATGAGGCTGACTCTATTCCATTTCCTGCTGGATCACGCGTCCGAGCGCAAACAGCCGCTGGTCGATGGTCGTGGGAACCTCGCAAACGAACCGCACCACCTTGTGGCGGTCCTCGAAAATGCGGGTCTTCCAGATCAGCTCGTTGCTGAGCGCCTCGAGTTTGGCCTCGTCGCGCGGCGTGGCGCCCTGGAGCGCCTGGAGCTGGACACTCTCCTCGCGGATCTTGTCGGCGGCTTCGCGCTGCTTGCGGCTGACGCGCTCCAGCCCGCTCATGACCTGCGAGCGCTGAGCGTTGAGCGTGTCGAACAGGCCTGCGAACAGCAGTTTCGCATTCGCGGTCTTGTCGGCCGCGGAGCCCGCCAAAAACTCCCTCACCAACTTCTCGGCCTCGTCCAGCGGCGTCTTGCGTGCCGACAGTTTGGCGACCAGCGCGCTGACTTTGGCGTCGTCCTTCCACTTGTTCTGCACGTCGTCGAGCGAAGGACCAGCCCAGACGGCGGCGAGCGAAATTTCCGGCACTTTTGCCTGCGTGCAGGGCCAATCCGGATAACGCGGATCGGCCGCGCGTGCCGCCGTGCTCGCGGCTGCAAGCATCAGAGCGGCCATGGCCAGAACCCGAACCGTCATCCTTCGCCTCCCGCAGGGCCTCGTCGCGCCAGCCCGCGCGAGGGATCATAGGCATAGATCGCGCCGATCATGAAGGCGATTGTGCAGGTCGCGACCACCGCCAGCGAGATCCAGTTGATCTGTCCGTACAGCGCGAAGCGGATCAGCTCGACCGCATGGGTGAACGGATTGGCCTCACAGACATAGTAGAGATATGGGCTGCCCTCCTGCACCCGCCAGAGCGGGTAGAGCGCCGATGAAGCGAAGAACATCGGGAAAATGACAAAATTCATCACGCCGGCAAAGTTCTCCAGCTGCTTGATGCCGGAGGAGATCAGCATGCCCAGCGAGCCCAGCATCAGTCCGGACAGGATCAGTGCCGGCAGCACGGTGAGATAGCCTGATAGAGGAGGGGTGATGTCCCAGAACCAGGCGATCAGAAGGAACGCGTAGACCTGGAGCAGCGACACCGCGGTGCCCGCGAGCAGCTTGCAGAACAACAGGTAGCCGCGCGGCAATGGGCTTACCAGCAGCGTGCGCATGTTCCCCATCTCGCGGTCGTAGACCATCGAGAGCGAGGACTGCATGCCGTTGAAGAGCTGGATCATGGCCATCAGCCCGGGCGCGATGAAGACCTCGTAGAGGATGTAGGTCTCGTAGGGCGGGATGATGGAGATGCCGAGCACCTGGCGGAAGCCGGCGGCGAAGATGAACAGCCACACCAGCGGCCGCACCAGCGCCGAGACGAAACGCTCGCGCTGGTGCAGGAAGCGCAGTCCCTCGCGCCAGACGATGCCCGTGAGGCAGGTCATGTATTCGGCGGCGGAGAAGCCGCGTGGCGCCTCGCGCGTGGTGATGCTGCTCATGCGCCGCCGCCCGGCAGGGTCTGCGCGCCGGTCAGGCGCATGAAGGCGGTGTTGACGTCCTGCGCGCCGGCTTCCGCGACGACGCGGCTCATCGGTCCCTGCGCCAGCACCTTGCCCTGGTGCAGCACCACGAGATCGTCACCGGTCATGATCTCGTCGAACAGATGCGTGGCCCAGAGCACGCCGATGCCTTGCTCGCTCACGAGCTGGCGCACATGGCCGATGATGTCGGCGCGCGCCTTGACGTCGAGGCCGACGGTCGGCTCGTCCAGCAACAGCAGGCGCGGCCGGTGCAGCAGGGCGCGTGCGATCTCCAGCCGTCGCATCTGCCCGCCCGAGAGATCGCGCACTTTGCCGCCGGCGCGCTCGGTAAGCCCGATGCGGCCGAGCAGCTCGGCAGCTCGTGCAGCGGCCTCGCGACGGCTGATGCCGTGGAGTGCGGCGTGATAGAGCAGGTTCTGCGTCAGCGACAGATCGAGATCGAGCGTGCGCGGCTGGAACACGACGCCGAGCAACCGCAGCGCTTCGCCGGGGCTTTTGCTGATGTCATGGCCGAAAATGCTGACGCGGCCGGACTGGATGCCGAACAGCCGCGTGATCAGCGAGAACAGCGTGCTCTTGCCTGCGCCGTTGAGGCCGAGCAGGGCCGTGAAGCTCGCGGGCTGTACGTTGAAGGACACGTCCACCAGCGCGCGGCGCGGGCCATAAGCGTGGCTGACGCCGTCGATCGACAGCGCGGGCACAGCCGCCGGATCGGGCCTTGGTGTTTCGCGTTGTTCGGCGATGGGAGCAGGGCTGGTCATGGCGCGATCGTGATACCCCAGGGCAGTTCGCCCACCTGAATGGTCTTGATCACTTTTTGCGCGGCGACGTCGATGACCGAGACGTCGTTCGAGACGCCGTTGGTGGTGAGCAGAAATTTTTCGTCCGGCGTGAAGGCCATGTGCCAGACCCGTTGTCCCACCAGCAGATATTTCGTCACCTTGCGCGAGCCGGTATCGACCACGGCGATGCGGTTGGCGGGCCCGAGCGCGATGAAGGCGGTCTTGTCGTCCTTGGTCATGCCGATGCCGACGGGCTGGATCGCCTCTTTCCTCAACCCCGGAATCTCGAAATTGATCTTGCCGGTCACCTCGTGTTTGCGGGGGTCGATAATCGACACGGTGCCGCCGATCTCCGAGGACACCCACAATTCGGAAGCGTCGTGCTTGAATTCGGCAAAGCGTGGCCGCGCGTCGACCA
Organism: Bradyrhizobium sp. MV1.5; assembly: GCF_055807615.1. Taxonomy (NCBI): domain Bacteria; kingdom Pseudomonadati; phylum Pseudomonadota; class Alphaproteobacteria; order Hyphomicrobiales; family Nitrobacteraceae; genus Bradyrhizobium; species Bradyrhizobium sp. MV1.5. The sequence continues at coordinate 3,360 of NZ_JBVVPL010000039.1, forward strand.
GCACGTTGGCGACGATCTGGCGCGACGACGTGTCGATGAAATGCGCCATATTGGTGGTCTCGGACGTGTTGATCAGCGTCTTGCCGTCCGGGCTGATGGTCATGCCCTCGGGCTCGACGCCGACCTGGATGTCGCCAAGGCGGGCGCGCTTCTCGAGGTCGATCACGGTCACCGTGTTGTCGTTCTCGTTGGCGACATAGAGGACCTTGCCGGCGGCGTCCTGGGCGAACAATTCAGGGTCCGGCCCGGAGGGCAGGCTGTCCACCACGGTTTGCGTCTTGGCGTCGATCATCTGGATGGTGTCGTCGTCGCCGACCGCGACCATCACGAACTTGCCGTCGCGCGTGAAGTCGATGCCGCGCGGGCGCTGGCCGACCTTGATGGTTTTGGTCACCGTCCAGCTCTCGGTGTCGATCACCGACACCGTATTGCTCTTCTCGTTCGAGACATAAGCGATGAACGCATGTGCCGGCGCCGCCGCCAGCGCCAGTCCGGACAGCAACCCAACGCGCCACGCGCGCAACGTCCAAGTCCTCACTTTAATGTCCTCACTTCAGCTTGCATTTGCTCTCCGGGCGGTCATAGCCGAGCGTGTCGAGCTCGGAGACCTGATGCAGGAAACCTTCCTGCGGCGACACCGACACCACCATGCGGCCGTCAACCAGCAGGATCGGCTGGCGCAGCTGCAGGTTCCAGTCGCGCAAGGTCAGCTTCGTGCCTTTGAAGGCGGCGACCGAGAAATCCGGGCCCTTGATGAAATCGGTGACCTTCTTGATGTCGCCGGAATTGGTGCGCGAGGTGGCCTCTCCAATCATGCGCACGGCCGTCCACGCCTGCATGTCGAGCGCGGTCATCCGCCGCGCGTTCAGCTTGACGAAGCGGTTCTGCATCTGGATCGCGCCCCACTGGTCCTGCGCGGCGTCCCAGCTCCGCGGCACCAGGCCGGCAGAGCCCGCGACAGGCCGCGGATCCCAGGTGCGATAGGGCAGGTAGGCGCCGAACACCTCGCTTTCGTCGGCGGCGACCAGCACGTCGTAGGCCGGTGCCTGTTGCGTGAATACCGGCATCTGGCGCTGGATCAGCGTCACGCCCGAGTCCGTGCGGCGCGCGCCGCCTTTGTCCTCGAAGCTGCGCTCCTGCACGATCTTGGCGCCGAACCGGGTCGCGGTGCGCCGGAGCGCATCGGCGAACAGTTTGTCCTCGTCGTGCGAGCCGACCACGAGCAGCCAGCGCTTCCACTGCTTCCACACCAGATATTGGCCGAGCGCATCGGCCAGCATTGCGCGCGTCGGCGCGGTGTGGATGATGTTGGCACGGCAATCGGCCTCGCGCAGCCGCTCGTCGATCGCGCCGGCGTTGAACAGCAACGTGCCGCGCTCGCGCAGGGCGTCGGCCACCTTCAGCAGCGCGTCGGCCGGCAGGTCGGCGATGATGAAGCCGTTGCGTGCGGCGAGGTCGGTCGCGGCCTGCACGGCATCCTCGCCCTCTTTGATCCGGCGCTCCTCAAGCGTAAATCGCTGGTTGAGGAATTTGCCGGTGGTGTTGTTGTCCTCGATGGCCAGGCGTGCGCCGGCGACGCCGTCATTCTCCGCGGGCTGCTCGACCAGCGACAGCGTCGATCTGGTGCCGGCGATTCCGAGATAGCCGACGCCGATCATGACGGGGTCGGCCGCGAGCGCGCTCGTCGCTGCAAGACCCAGGCCGATCAGGCCGATCAACCATCGGATCATGTTTCCTCCAGATGCTCTCCCCGGCTTGACCGCCGATGGAGAATTGTCTCTGCTAAAGCATGACCGATTTGTCAGGGCATGCAACCCCGCATTTCGTCCTCACGCTGCCACGCCGGGAATCACGATCATGCGAGCGCTGATATGTTTCGCAGCTTTGTTGTTGACGGGCTCGGCCGCGCTCGCCGATCCGCCGAAACTCGCGGTATTCGACTTTGAACTGATCGACACCAGCCTGCCCGGCGAGTTCTATGGATCCAAGCCCGAGGAGGCGCGGCTCGAACTCATCAGCGAGCAGTTGCGCAAGGCACTCGTTGAGTCAGGCAGGTTCCAGCTGCTCGATATCGCGCCGATCCGGGATGCGGCCCGTCACAGCAATCTGCAGGCTTGCGGCGGCTGCGACCTCAAGCTCGCCGGGCAGCTGGGTGCCGATTTGGAAATCACCGGCATGGTGCAGAAGGTCTCGAACCTGATCATCAACCTCAACATCTACCTGCGCGACGTGAAGACCGGCAACATGATCACGGCCGCGAGCGCCGACATGCGCGGCAACACGGATGAATCCTGGACACGCACGATGAGCTATCTGATCCGCAACCGCTTGCTGGCACCGAACTACGGCAAGCCGTGAGGGGGATTTACCCCTTCAATCTCTCCGCGTGCCAGTGCAGGTGATCGCCCATGAAGGTGGAGATGAAATAATAGCTGTGGTCGTATCCCGCCTGCAGTCGCAGCGTCAGCGGGATGTTGGCCTTGGCACAGGCCGCCTGCAGCAATTCAGGACGAAGCTGCTCCTTCAGGAAATTATCGGCCTCGCCGACGTCGACGAGGAAGCCTGAAAACTTCGCGCCGTCCTCGATCAGCGCCACCGTGTCGTGGCTGCGCCAAACGTCCTTGTTCGGTCCGAGATAGCCGGTCAGCGCCTTGATGCCCCAGGGCACGAGCGACGGCGCCACGATCGGCGCAAAGGCGCTGGCCGCGCGAAAACGGTGCGGGTTGCGCAGCGCCACCGTCAGCGCGCCGTGGCCGCCCATCGAATGGCCCATCACCGATTGGCGCTTCGCATCGACTGGAAAATTCTCTGCCACGAGTTTCGGCAGTTCGTCGGTGACGTAGCTCCACATGCGATAATTGCGTGAAAACGGCGCTTCCGTCGCGTCGACATAGAAGCCGGCCCCAAGACCGAAATCATAGGCATTGTTGGCATCGCCCGGCACGTCGGGGCCGCGCGGTGAGGTGTCGGGCGCGACGAAGATCAGGCCGAGCTCGGCGCAGGCTTTGCGGAATTCGCCCTTCTCGGTGACGTTGGCGTGCGTGCAGGTGAGGCCGGAGAGATACCAGACCACGGGCAGTTTGGCGCTCTGCGCATGCGGAGGAACATAGACCGAGAACGTCATGTCGGTTCCGGTCGCCTGGCTGGCATGGCGATACACGCCCTGCACGCCGCCATAGGATGTGTTGGTCGAGACAGTCTGGATCGTCATGCCGTTATGCTCCGTGGCATCACACCACATCAGGATTGCAACGCTTGTGTGACCGAATTCGTGGCGCCGTCAGGCCACGCCACTGTCGATCGCCAGCCGCACCAGCTCGACAGAGGTTTTCACCCCGAGCTTCTGGCGCATGATGGACGAGGTGTTGGCGACAGTCTTGTAAGACGACTGCACCAGCCAGGCGATCTCGGATAGGCTCTTTCCGGCGCTGAGCAGCCGCAAAATCTCCATCTCGCGCGCGTTCAGCTTCGACAGCGGGCTTTCCGCCAGAGCGGGTCCGGCAAAGGCGATGCTGCGCGCGATTGCGCTCGGCAGATAGGTGCCGCCGCTGCCGACGGTGCGGATTGCCTCGACGAGATCATCGGGGTCGCCGGTCTTGGAGACATAGCCCTTGGCGCCGCACTCGATCGCACGGGCGGCGAAAGCAGGGTCGTCGTTCATGCTGAACATGATGATCCGGGCCTCGGGCGCGCGCTCGAGGATGCGGCGCGCGAGCTCGAAGCCGGACACGGTCGGCAGGTTGATGTCGATGATCGAGAGGTCGGGGCGCTCGACGATGAAGACGCACTCGCCGTCTTCGGCGTCGGCGGCCTCCAAAATCTCGATCTCGCCCTCGTCGGCCAGCACGGCACGGCAGCCGGAGGCGACGATGGGATGATCGTCGACGATCAAAATGCGCATGGGCGTTCCTCGCGACAGCGTCTTGGCCTGTTTCGCGCCCGGCCGGGATTGCTGTACGCTTTCGATTAGATATCGGGCGCTTCGCCTCTGTCAACGTCATCGGACAGGCGCAGGCCAATCCTTCGCGGGGCACGGGCGAGACCAATGTGGCAAAATCTATCCTTGCGCGGGCGCATCAACCTGCTGCTGGCGCTGCTGCTGGCGCTGGGACTCGCCGTCAATATCGGCCGCCAGGTCGCGGAAGCCGGACCGCGCGTGCGGGCCGAGGACCAGAGCGTGATCCGGCTCGCGCGCGAATTCATCGAAATGATCGTTGCTGATCTCAACGAGGCGCCCGATCCGGATGCGAGGCTGAACCAGATCGCGCGCGACCTCAGCCGCCTGCGCCATGTCAGCATCGCGCTTCGGGACGAATCCGGCAGTCCGCTGACGCAGCCCCGGACCGACGCCGATGACGACACCCGCGCGCCGCCGGCCTGGTTCGTCAGCCTGGTTCATCCCGAGCAGACCGCAGTGAGCGTACCCGTCTCGATCCATGGCAAGCCGGGTTCGCTGCTGATCACCTCCCATCCCGATGACGAGATTGCCGAGATCTGGGACGCCATCGTGACCCAGCTCGAGGTCGGCTCGGCGATCGCGCTGGCGCTGTTCCTGGTGATGATGAATGTGGTCGGCCGGGCACTGGCGCCGCTCCAGTCCCTGGCGGATGTGATGGCCGAGCTCGAAGACGGTCGCTATCAGGCGCGCGTCGCGCCGGGCGGCGCGCCGGAACTCGCCGCGATCTGCACCAAGCTCAACCATCTTGCGGCAGCGCTCAGTGACGCCATCGAGGACAAGCGGCGCCTCGCCGAGCGCACGGTGTCGCTCCAGGACGTCGAGCGCAAGGAGATCGCGCGCGAGCTCCATGACGAGTTCGGGCCATATCTGTTCTCGCTGCGCGCGCATGCCAGCGCGCTGGCGAAGCAGGCGGACGGACGCGCCCCGAGTGCGGAGGCCGTGCGAAAACACGGCAGTGCCATGCTGGAGCAGATCAATGCGCTTCAGCAGTTCAATCGCCGCGTGCTGGAGCGCCTCCGGCCCGTCGGCCTGGCCGAGCTCGGCCTGCGCCAGGCACTGGAATCGCTGTCGCGGCTGTGGCGGGAATCGCATCCCGATGTCGCCATCGAGACCGTGATCTCGCCGGCGCTTGGCGTCACGGGGGAGACCGCCGACCTCACCATCTACCGCATCGTGCAGGAGGCGCTCACCAACGTGTTCCGCCACGCCGGGGCGACCTCGGTCAATGTCGTCATCGAGCCGGTGGCGCAGGCGGCAAGCGACGGCCGCAGCTGTGCCAGGGTGCGGGTCAGCGACAACGGCCGCGGCATGGAGCCGGGCCAGAAGCTCGGCTTCGGGCTCGTCGGCATGCGCGAGCGGATTCTCGCGCTGGGCGGCACGCTCAACGTCGTCTCCGGTGACGGCGGTCTGACCGTCGAGGCGCTGGTTCCGACGGCGGCGGCCTGATCGCGTCGGGAAAAATTCCCGATTTGGTCGGGAAGATTGGTGCGGATACGGCCCGACCTTTTGTGGCTGGCGCAGTCATCGCTGCCGATTACACTCGTTTCGACCAACCGGCGAAAATCAAAACAGCCGGTGGTGACGGATGGGAAGGCTGGGATGGGCGATCGCGTTCGGTTCAAGGCTCTTGGGTTCAAGCGTCGTTTGTTGATGGCCTCGGTTTCGACCGGGCTGCTCTCCGTCTTTGCGATCCCCGCGTGGGCCGCGCCGGACGAGGAAACCAACGTCGAGAACCTGCCGCCGGTCGAGGTGACGGCGCCGCCGCCGTCAACGGCGCGGCGCACTGCGTCATCGCGTCCGGTCGCGCACATCGGAGCGCCGTCATCCGCGAGCCCCAGGACGCGCCTCTACGTCTACCCGACCGCGCCGGGTACCGGCAGAGGTCTTGACGTCGACAAGGTCCCGTCGGCGATCAACGCCGTCGACGCCAGCCAGATCAAGCGCACCGGCTCGATGAACATCACCGACGCGCTTCGCGACAACATCGCCGGCGTCAACATCAGCGAGGTCACCGGCAATCCGTTTCAGCCGGACATCGAATTCCGCGGCTTCGTTGCCTCGCCCGTGACGGGCACGCCGCAAGGCCTCGCGGTGTATCAGAATGGCGTCCGCATCAACGAAGCCTTCTCCGACGCCGTCAACTGGGATCTGATCCCGACCGCGGCGATCCGGTCGGTGACGCTCGTGACCAACAACCCCGCCTTCGGCCTCAACGCGCTGGGCGGCGCGATCAATTTGCAAATGAAGGACGGTTTCACCTATCAGGGCGCGGAGCTTGATCTCATGGGCGGCTCGTTCGGCCGCATCCAGGGCTCGGCGCAATGGGGCAAGACGGTCGACAAGAACTTCGGCGTCTATGCCGCGCTCGAAGGCTTGCACGACAGCGGCTTCCGCAATTTCTCCCAATCGGACGTGCGCCGCTTCTACGGCGATGTCGGCTACAAGGCCGGCGACAGCGAATTCCACGCCAACATGGGCGTCGCCAAGAATGATTTCGGCGCCAGCGCCGCCGTTCCCGCCGAGCTGCTCGACAAATATTGGGGCGCGACCTACACGACCCCGCAGACCACTTCCAACCGCGTCGGCTATCTCAACCTGACGGGCAAGGTCGATGCGACGCCGACCTGGACGCTCGAAGGCACCGCCCATGTGCGCCGGTACGAGCAGAAGCTCGTCGACGGCAATCCGACCGACGCGCAGGAATGCACCGATCCGGGGCTCACTGGCCTTCTTTGCTTCGGCGACGGCGCCACACCGGCCAACGGCGTGAACGGCCTGCCGCTTGCCAATCCTTTCGCGTCCGGGACCATCCTCGGCGAGATCGACCGCAGCTCGATACGCTCGACCACCTTCGGCGTGTCGGGGCAGGCCACCAACACCGATCAATTGTTCGGCCACGACAACCGGTTCGTGATGGGCACGACCTATGACGCCAGTGTCACGCGCTACAACGCCACCGCCGAAATCGGCACGATCGGAGAAAACTATGTCGTCAGCGGCAGCGGCCTCTTCCTGGGGCCAACCGGCGTACCGGATACCGTTGCCGGCCCTGTCTCGCTGCGGACCGTCAACCAGTATAACGGCCTCTACGCAATGGACACGTTCAATATCACGGACGCCTTCGCTGTCACCGGCGGCGGCCGTTTCAACGTGGCGCGCATCACGCTGGAGGATCAGCTCGGGACCGATCTCAACGGCGATCACACCTTCACCCGCTTCAATCCGGTGATCGGCGGCACCTACAAGATCACGCCGGAGCTGACGGCCTATGCCGGCTATTCCGAGGCCAACCGCGTTCCGACGCCACTCGAACTCGGCTGCGCCGATCCTGCCCGTCCCTGTCTCATTGCCGCGTTTCTCGTCTCCGATCCGCCATTGAAGCAGGTCGTGTCCAAGACCGTGGAGGCGGGTCTGCGCGGCAGCAGGGAGCTGAACATCGGCACGCTCGGCTGGAAGATCGGCGGCTTCCGCGCCACCAATTACGACGACATCGTCGCCGTTCCCGCAGTCGGCCGCACCGGCTTCGGCTATTTCTCCAACGTCGGCCGTACCAGGCGTCAGGGGCTCGAAGCCGAGGTCAACATCAAGTCGCCCACGCTTCAGTTTCAGGCGAGCTACGCGTTCGTCGACGCACGCTATCTCGATGCTTTCGCGCTCGGTTCCGAAAGCCCGTTCAGGGATACTGTCACCGAGACCATTCAGGTGCTGCCCGGCAACAAGCTCCCGGCGATCCCGCGCCATCGCGTCAAGGTCGGCATCGACTATGCCGTCACCGACGTCTGGAAAGTCGGCGGCAACGCGCTGTTCGTCTCCAGCCAATATCTGGTCGGCGACGAGTCCAACCAATATGCGAAGCTGCCGTCCTATACCGTGTTCAACCTGCACACGTCCTACCAGGTGACCAAGAACGTCCAGCTCTACGGCAAGATCGACAATATCTTCGACAAGCGCTACGCGACCTACGGACAGTTCTTCGACACCAAAGCCGTGCCCAACTTCACCAATGGCGGTGCCGAGTTCACCGACCCGCGCTCGCTCAGTCCGGCAAGGCCGCGCGCCTTCTATGCGGGGATGCGGGTGACGTTCTGATCTGGCTCGGTAAGCCCGGGGCTGGCGCGGGGTGGCGCCGCACGGAACGGCGTGTCACGCCGGCTCTGTTCTACCTCAAGCCGATTGACTCGTTGTTCATGTTTTGTTCTTATGCTGTTCGTCCAGCCAAGGGAGCGAGCCATGGACAACCGCATCAACGAAATCCGCAGGATCATCAGGGCGTTACGCGTCAGCATGCGTGAGGCCGAGGCGATCATGCATGAGCAGATCAACAGGGACGAGGACTGCAGCTTCGTCGCAGGCGAAGTCATGAAGATGCGCACCGTGATGAGCGGCCTCGTTCAGGAGCGGGCCGCGCTCGGAGACACCGACCCGATCGTCGTCGCCAGCCTCTTCGTTCCCCGCCGTCGGCCGATGCCATCGCGCGTTGGTGGTGAGAAGCACCGCCTTGTTCCGCCGCGAGAGATGGCACGGGCATGAAGGGGGAGAGGCCGACCTACTTCTCCGACATGCAGGAGCCCCCGGAATTTCTGAAGGCGCTCCATCATGCGCGGCGCCTGTCCTGCCTCGAGGGCTGGTGCCGCATGCACATCGAGGCCATCCAGGTTGCGATTGATCAATACGCGGAAGCGGCTCTCGGTAACCGGGAGTTCTTCCTCAACAAGCCGCACAGCATCGGCGAGAGTCGGAGAAGCGGTGATGTGCCGTAACAGCGGCGCATGTCGGCGTATCGACCTTTGACACGTCCGATGATCCCGCGCGCCGGCGAAGCCCGGCGTCGCGTTGTTTTTACCGATCGGAAACCATAACGAATGATCCTAAAATTGTAACGAAACGACTTGGCTGTCTCTGCGTCGGTTTGTCGGAGGGCCCGTCCGATGACAGAGCACCAGTTGAGAGAGCAGGAATTTCAGATCGCGCGTTACCGGCGTTTGGAGCGCGAAGTGACCGATCCACTTGCCGCGTGTCTGCTTCACAGCATCATCGAGGACCTGGAAGCCGAGCTGCGCAGGGATAGCCCGGATTGGCACGGGCCGCGCGATTAACGCTTTGTTAGCGCTGATCGTGTGGATGATGCGCGAGGGAATACCGGGAGACTGCTCCCATGCTGAAGGACGGCACCTACGCCGCCTGGTACAAGACACCGCTCGATCAGGGGACCGGGATCGTCCACGTCGCAGACGGACAGATCTGGGGCTGCGACAGCCTGATGACCTATCACGGCTCTTGCAAGATCGACGGAGATCGCTTCACCGCCACCGTGTCGACGAAGCGCCACACCGACGGACGCGCAACGGTGTTCGGCGTCGATGATGAGCTCACGCTGGATATCGAGGGAAACTGCCCGGGCAAGGTCGCGACCTACACGGCGACGGCAGTGCAGGTGCCGGGAATGGTCCTCCAGGGTACGCTGATTTTGACGGAACAGCAGACGCCCGCACCTGAACGAAGCCGGCAGATGCCGCCGTTCAATCCCGACAAGCTGCCAAAGTTGCCGAAGCGCTCGCGCTGATCGCGGAAGCCCGCGCGCCCGTGCGGCGGAAGGACCTCATGTCTGCTCCTGACCCAGGCAGACATTCCAGAATTGAGGTTCGCCAAGCGACGAGAACGGTCCCGCCGTTGATCATGGCAACTCCGAGCCAATTCATCCGTGCTGGAGTGCCACCGTCATCAAGCAGATCACTGCGAATACGAAAGCTGATCTTCCGTGACGACTCGCTCGATTTTCTCCGACTTGCACTTGATGCGGTATCGGAGACGTCCATCGGCCTCGATGGGCATATGCTGGACGATGGTGTAAATCATCGGTGGCTCAGTTGCGGCACGTCCTTGCGGGCCTTGCGGCTGGTGGCGAACGTCTTCATTCAGCTTGTAGGCATACGACATATATCTACCTCGAAATTCACAGTGGCTCTGACGTGGGGTCAGTCTTTGTATCCCTGGCAGGACAGGCGCTTGGTCAAGCGGAATAGGTCACCACAGTCCCATGCGGTCAAATCGCGTCATAAGTCAGTCGTTCCCTTGCTTGACCGGTGCAGACAGACAATCGCCCAGAGCGGAGCGGCGATGGCGCACCATACGCCATATTTGCGAACTTTGGTCGTAATTTCCGAGCGGTTTATGGCATTCTGTGAGCCTACGGACCCTCGTATCGAGGGAACTGACAACTTCCTCGCCGGATTGGGCTGGAATTCAAATCACGGCGGGGCTGGTATTTCGGCTTTGGGGTAGCTCTGCCGACGATCGCCGTGGCCCCTTTCGGACAACTTCGTCGCATTCTGCAATCCTGCATCCTCGGCCCTCGGCTCGCCCGCTTCTCAAACGACCCGCGATTCGCCATGGTGCCGCCGCAAGAGCACCCCGGAGCAGGATCAATGTCGGACAAGGTCTCGCGTCGCCAGTTCGCCACGCTGGCGGGATTGTCCGCAGCCGGAATCGCCAATCCTCTCGAGGTCGCGGACGCCAAGCCCGCATCGCCGCCGCGGAACGTGGACGGCTTTCCGGCGGGCTTCGTCTGGGGCACGGCGACTTCGTCCTATCAGGTCGAGGGTGCGGTCAACGAGGACGGGCGAGGGGCCTCGATCTGGGACAAGTTCGTTCGCATCCCCGGCAAGATCGAGGACGGCACCACCGGCGACCGCGCCAACGAGCACTATCACCGCTACAAGGAGGACATCGCGCTCATCAGGGAGCTCGGTTGCAAGGCCTATCGCTTCTCGGTGGCCTGGCCGCGGCTGTTTCCGGACGGCGACGGCAAGCCCAACCCGAAGGGGCTCGACTTCTACAACCGCCTGGTCGACGAACTCCTCAAGAACGGCATCGAGCCGTGGCTGACGCTCTATCATTGGGACCTGCCGCAATCGCTCCAGGACCGGTTTGGCGGCTGGCGCTCGACGGAGACCTGCAAGATCTTCGGCGATTACGCAGCCTATGTCGCCAAGCATCTGACCGATCGCGTCAAGAACGTCTTCACACTGAACGAGAGCGGTCGCTTCGTCCATTTCGGCTACGGCATCGGCATCGACGCGCCGGGCGTGACGCTGCCACAAGCCGAGGTCAATCAGATCAGGCACAACAGCGCGCTCGCGCACGGGCTCGCGGTGCAGGCGGTGCGCGCCCATGGCCGCCGCGGCACCAGGGTGGGACCGGCCGAGAACATCGATGCCTGCGCGCCCGCGATCGACACGCCGGAGAACGTCCGTGCCGCCGAGATCGCGCTGCGCGAGATGAACGCGGGCTATCTCAACGTCATCATGACGGGCCAGTATACCGACGCCTTCCTGAAGTTCGCCGGGCGCGCTGCGCCGAAATACACCGATGCGGAGCTGAAGATCATCTCTTCGCCGGTCGATTTCCTCGGCCTCAACATCTACGCGCCACAGAACTACGTGGTGGCCTCCGACCAGGGCGCGGGCTTCATGCCGCTGCCGATCCCGAAATCGTTCCCGCACATGAATTCGGACTGGCTGCGCGTCGGCCCCGAGACGATCTACTGGGTGCCGAAGCTGGCGGCGAAGATCTGGAAGACAGATGCGATCTATATCAGCGAGAACGGCACCTCCGGCGACGACGTCGTGACGCCCGACGGCAAGATCTACGACACCGACCGCATCATGTATTTGCGCAACTACCTCGCCCAGCTCCAGCGCGCTACCGCCGAAGGCGTGCCGGTGCGCGGCTATTTCCTCTGGAGCCTGATGGACAATTTTGAATGGGTGTTCGGGCTCAACAAGCGCTTTGGGCTCTACCACGTCAATTTCGACACCCAGGTGCGCACGCCGAAACTCAGCGCAAGCTTCTACCGCAACGTGATCGCGAAGAACGCGGCGGGGGCGTAGCGGCGTCTCTTCGCCTCTCCCCGCTTGCGGGGAGAGGCCGGATTTTACGCGCAGCGGAAAATCCGGGTGAGGGGGAGTCTCCGCGAGTCCGTCTGTCACCGTCTTTGTTGAGACAGCCCCTCACCCCAACCCTCTCCCCGTAAGAACGGGGAGAGGGAGTGCAGCGCCGCGCATTGACTCCACTCTCTGCCTTATTCAAAACCGTCCTCAACCACTCATAACAAGAGGACACGCCAATGACCGACGCACTCATCATCGATGCCTGCCGAACCCCGCGGGGCGTCGGCAAGGCCGGCAAGGGGGCGCTCTCCGGCATTCATCCGCAGCAGCTCGGAGCAACCGTGCTGCGTGCGCTGGCGACGCGCACCGGCATCGACACCGCCGACGTCGACGACATCATCTGGGGCTGCAGCGCGCAGGTCGCAACGCAAGGCGGCGATCTCGGCCGCATGTCGGCGCTGGACGCCGGCTACGACGTGCGCGCCAGTGCCGTGACGCTCGACCGCTTCTGCGGCTCCGGCATCACCAGCGTCAACATGGCGGCAAGCTCGATCATGGCGGGCGCGGAAGACCTCGTCGTCGCCGGCGGCTGCGAGATGATGTCGATGGAAGGACGTCGCGGCGGCGGCCCGATGATGATGGACAACGGCAATCTGCGCCTGCGTGCGCAGCATCCGCAGTCGCATCAGGGCGTCTGCGCCGACGCGATCGCGACGCTGGAGGGCATCACGCGCAGGGACGTCGACGCGCTCGGCCTCGAAAGCCAGAAGCGTGCCGCGCATGCGATCGCGAACGGCCACTTCAAGAAGAGCCTCGTGCCGGTGCATCGCGAGGACGGCAGCCTCGCGCTCGACCATGAAGAATATCCGCGGCCGCAGACCACGATGGAAGGGCTGAGCGCTTTGAAGCCTGCATTCCCCGCGGTCGCCGACCATGCGCTCGACGACAAGGGCACGACCTATCGCGGTCTGATCCTGCAGAAGTACCCCGACCTCGAGATCGATTTCATGCACCACGCCGGCAATTCGTCCGGCGTCGTCGACGGCGCCGCCGCGATCCTTCTGGCGTCGCCCGCTTACGCCAGGGCGCACGGCCTGAAGCCGCGCGCCCGCGTCGTCGCAATGGCGAACATGGGGGACTCGCCGACGCTGATGCTGAACGCGCCGGTGCCGGCCACGCGCAAGGTGCTGGCGAAGGCGGGGTTGACCATCGACGACATCGACCTGTTCGAGATCAACGAGGCCTTTGCCGTGGTTGCGGAAAAATACATCCGCGACCTCAAGCTCGACCGCGCCAAGGTCAACGTCAATGGCGGCTCGATCGCGCTCGGCCATCCCATCGGCGCCACCGGCTCGATCCTGATCGGCACCGTGCTCGACGAGCTCGAACGGCGCGACTTGAAGCGCGGTCTCGTCACCATGTGCGCGGCCGGTGGCATGGCCCCGGCCGTCATCATCGAACGTATCTAGCGCGAGCGAAGCTCGTCGCGCTCCTTAGAAATAAGGGAGAGAAAGTACCCGCCATCGCCGCATCACGACGATCTAGCCTTATTTTTCAGGGTGAATCGCGGCCGGCTTTCGACAAAGAGGCCGGTCGTCGCTTGTCGAAAGCATCGAATCAGCTTTAGCAAGGCTGCGTGCGGGCCTTTGAAACAAGGTAAAATCCGCTGCCTGAGGCTTCTCCCGCTCCGGAAGTGGCTAAAAAGCAGGGTTTTTTGCCACAGAGGGCCAAAAAAGCCCGTAAAACCCCGACAAAACTGTGCAGAAGGCTATAGGCCTTCACCGGTTGGTCTAATATGCAGCCGTCAACGAATCAGAGGAGACACGATGGCCACCCAAATGTCGAAATCGCAGCTGATCGAAAAGATCGCGACCACCACCGAGCTTTCCAAGCGTGACGTCAAGAGCGTCATGGAGACGCTGACCGACGTCGGCCACAAGGAGCTCAAGAAGAACGGCCTGTTCCTGGTGCCGGGCTTCGCCAAGTTCGTGGTCATCAAGAAGCCCGCGACCAAGGCACGCAAGGGCACCAACCCGTTCACGGGCGAAGAGATGATGTTCAAGGCCAAGCCGGCCCGCAAGATCGTCCGCGCCCGCCCGGTCAAGGCCGCCAAGGACGCCGTGGGCTAACAACGCAAAGGCCCCCTCGCGTGGAGGGGGCCTTTTGTTCGGGGCTGTCGCGAGGACTTGAGACGGAGGGCTCAACCCTTGCGGCGCTTCACGCGGACCGGGATCGGCTGAAGCCGCGGTCCTGATGCCGCCAGCGCATCGCGAACCCCGTCGATGGCGCGATCGAGCAACTGGCGCAGCCGTTGCGTTGTCCGCGATCGCTTCGCTCTTTCCAGCAGTTTTTTCATCGCATTCACTCCGCCGCTTCGACCTTGGCCTCGATCTTGGCCTCGGCCGGCTCGAGCGCCGCGGCGATGGCTTCGTCGACGCGCTCAAGCCAGATGAATTCGAGGTTATCCCGCGCGCTCTGCGGGATGTCGTCATAGTCTCGCTTGTTGCGCGCCGGCAGCATCACCCGCTTCAGGCCAGCGGCCGCAGCCGCCACCACCTTCTCCTTGATGCCGCCGACCGGCAGCACCAGGCCGCGCAGCGAGATCTCGCCGGTCATGGCGGTGTCGCTGCGCACCGTGCGATTGGTGAGCAGGGACGTCAGCGCCGTGAACATCGCGACGCCCGCGCTCGGCCCGTCCTTCGGGGTCGCGCCTGCGGGCACGTGAACGTGGATGTCGCTCTTTTCGAACAGCTGCGGATCGATGCCGAGCTGCGTGGCCTTACTCTTCACCAGCGTCATCGCAGCCTGCACGCTCTCGCGCATGACCTCACCGAGCTGGCCGGTCAGGATCATGCCGCCGCGGCCTGATACTCGCGACGCCTCGATGAACAGGATGTCGCCGCCGACCGGCGTCCAAGCGAGGCCGGTGGCCACGCCTGGAATGCTGGTGCGCTGTGCGATCTCACCTTCGAAGCGCGGCTGGCCGAGCACGGTGCCGATATCCTTCGGCGTCACGACGACCTTGGCAGCCGTGCCCTCGGCGACCTGCACGGCAGCATGGCGGAACAGCTTGCCGATCTCGCGCTCGAGGTTACGCACGCCGGCTTCGCGGGTGTAGCCCTTGACCACCAGCTTCAGCGCCTCCGGCTCGATCTCGGCCTGCTCAGCCGTCAAGCCGTTGGCCTCGAGCTGCCGCCGCACCAGATAGCGCTTGGCGATCTCCAGCTTCTCTTCCTGGGTGTAGCCGGTGAGACTGATCAGCTCCATGCGGTCCAGCAGCGGACCGGGGATCTGGTCGAGCATGTTGGCGGTCGCGATGAACACCACGCGCGACAGGTCGAAGGGCACGCCCAGGTAATTGTCCCGGAACGTCCCGTTCTGCTCGGGGTCGAGCACCTCCAGCATTGCAGCGGAAGGATCGCCCTGCACGCCGCGGCCCATCTTGTCGATCTCGTCCAGCATCATGACGCAGTTGCGGGTACCGGCCTTCTTGATGCCCTGGATGATGTTGCCGGGCAGCGCGCCGATATAGGTGCGCCGATGCCCGCGGATCTCGGCCTCGTCATGCACGCCGCCGAGGCTGACGCGCACGAAGGGACGATCCATCGCGCGTGCGATGGACTGGCCGAGCGAGGTCTTGCCGACGCCGGGCGGTCCGACAAAGCACAGGATCGGCGCCTTGCCCTGCGGCGCCAGCTTGCGCACCGCCAGATATTCGATGATCCGGCTCTTGATCTTCTCCAGGCCAAAATGATCGGCGTCGAGGATGCGGCGCGCTTCCTTGATGTCGATCGGCTTCTCCGCAGGCAGCGCCCACGGCAGCTCGATCAGCCAGTCCAGGTAAGTGCGGACCATGCCGGCCTCGCCGGCGGCCTCCGGCATGCGCTCGTAGCGGCGCAGCTCCTTCTTCGCATGCGCGTCGGCCTCGGGCGGCATGTTGGCCTTGGCGATGGCAGCGGTCAGCTCGGCGACCTCGGCCGCCTTGCCGTCGCCTTCGCCGAGCTGACGCTGGATGGTCGCCATCTGCTCGCGCAGGATCGCCTCGCGCTGCCGCTCGTCGAAGCTGGCGCGGGTCTGCTGGCCGATCTCGTTGCTGATGCGCAGCACCTCCAGCCGTTCGGCCAGATGCTTCGACACCTTCTCGACACGCAAGGCGAGGTCGATGGTCTCCAGCACCTCCTGCTTGTCCTGCGGCTTGATGTCCATGAACGAGGTCGCCAGATCCGCCAGCGCGCCGGGCGCGGTGGTGCCCTGGAACATCGCGATCAGCTCGGGCGGCGCCTGCGGCAGCAGCTCGATCGCCTCGATGGCCTGGCGCTGCAGGTTCAGCCCGCGGGCCTCGATCTCGGGCGTGCTCGTGGTCGGCTCCGGAATCTGCTGGATCCGCGCGGCCGGGAACGGCGTCCCTGGCAGGAAGTCGAGGATGCGCGCGCGCTGCACGCCCTGGCAGACGATGTGATGGGTGCCGTCGGGCGCGGTGATGTAGCGCACGATGTTGGCGATGGTCGCGACCCGATAGAGGTCGTCCGGTCCGGGCTCCTCGGTCTCGGGGCTGCGTTGCAGGACGATGCCGACCGGCCGCTGCTCGCGCAGCGCCTGTTGCGCGGCGGCGACCGACTTCGGCCGTGCGATCGCGATCGGCGCGATGGCGCCGGGGAATAGCACCATCTCACGCACGGGAATGATGATCAGCGCGTCTTCGGGAATCTTCACGTCGGAATTGCTCTGGGGATTGGTCGGTGCGGTATTCATTGGTTCGGTGGCCATGATCGACCTCAGGATTTGGCGAGGCGCAGCGCGACGCAGCCGTCCATCACGAAGCGGCTGATGGCGTAGCGGCCAACGGGCAATGCAATGCGGCGCTCAAAACGCCCCTGCGGCAGTTCGAGCCGGTGGATGCGGGCGTTGCGAAGCTCCGGTGGAAGGGTGCGCTGGCCGGAGATGACGAGCACGCCGTCATGGATGACAGTCTCGACATTGTCGGGATTGACGCCGGGAAGCGCGACCAGGATCAGGAGCTCATGCTCGGTTTCGAGCACGTCGATCGGTGGCTCCCAGCAGGCGTCCTGCCGGCCGAACTGCTGGCGCAGCCGTTCGGCGCGGGTCAGCGAGTCCAGGGCTTCGGACAGCATCCAGTCGAGGGGATTTTTGGGTTGCATGATGCGGGCTCGGCGGTGGGGAACGCTGAATATGGGGCCGGTTCCCGAGAATTCCAGCCCGGCGGCGCGGAGGTGCCATGCGGATCGTGCGATCCGAAAAGACAAACGCCGCGGCCGTTGGGCCGCGGCGTTTCGTCGTCACGCCACGTGTGGCTCAGGCCGCTTGGCGGTATTCCTCTTCCGCCTCGAGGTTGATCACGGAGGTGGCAAGCTCGGTCAGCGTGTGATCGGTCGCCTCTTCCTCGTCCAGCGTCGCCTGGAGCAGCCTTGCAGCGTCCTGCATGCCGAGCTCCTCGGCCCAGGTGCGCAGCGTGCCGTAGCGGGAGATTTCGTAATGCTCGACCGCTTGCGCGGCTGCGAGCAGGCCGGCGTCCAGCGCAGGCGCGTTCTTGAACTCCTTCATGATCTCGGCGCCTTCGTCGGTGATGCCGTTGATCGCTTCGCAAGGCTTGCCGCGGGCCGGCTTGCCAAGCATCTTGAAGATCTGGTCGAGACGTTTGACCTGGCCCTGGGTCTCGCGCAAATGCTTGTTGAAAGCCGCCGCGAGCTCCTTCGAGTTGGCAGCCTTGGCCATCTTGGGCAAGGTCTTGATGATCTTGTTCTCGGCGAAATAGATATCCTTGAGCGTTTCCAGGAATAGGTCGCTCAACATCTTCGGCGCTTGACGGGCGCGGCCCGTCGACGATTTCTTGGTTGTGCGCTTCTTCGCTTTCTTGGCCATAAATCCTCCTGTCGAGGTGACACGGGAAGGCATCGCCTTCCTCAATCCTCAGGCGATCCAAGCCTTTAGGTGAACGAAAGTTCCAAACGGCAAGCTGCACTCGCCGCGTCGCTCAGGTCGGACGCTTGTACGGGTCTTCCTGGCGCTGCCGCTCCTCGGTGTTGCGGTCGAGCTGCGCGCGCTCGCGGCGCCGCAGACGGCCCGCCTTCGCCACGCCGTAGACGAGGACCCCACCGAGCACGAAGGCTCCGATGAACCAGAGCCAGAGCAGGTTGCCCGAAAGGTGGCCCAGCAACATTCCAATTCCACTGTCGCTCATTGTGCATCTCCGGTGATTTTCAAAGCGGTTCTGCCGGGCTAAGTCAGTCCGCCAGCCATCGTTCCTGTGTCCAGGGAGCCCACCGAGACATGATTGATTTCTCCCTGTCCGCGTTCGTCACGTTGCTGCTGGTGGTCGATCCCGTGGGCCTTGCGCCCGCCTTCCTCGCCGCGACCGGAGGCATGCCCGACAAGACCAAACGCACCATCGCGCTACGCGCGCCGCTGATTGCGGCGTCGATCCTGGTGGTGATTGCCCTGATCGGAAACTGGCTGCTGCGCCAGCTCGGGATCGGCATCCCCGCCTTCCAGATCGCCGGCGGGCTGCTGCTGTTCGGCGTGTCCTATCAGATGATCTTCGGCGACCGTCCGCATCGCGAGGCCCGCGAGGCCGACAAGGCGAGCTCCGAGCATGCCTCCGATGTCGCGGTATTCCCGCTGGCGATCCCGATGATGGCCGGTCCCGGCGCGATCGCGACCACGCTGCTCCTGACGGGCGATGCCGGCTACGGGCCGAGGCTCGCGATCATCATCGTGGTCGTCCTCGCCGTGTGCCTGCTCTGCATGCTCTGCTTTGTCTTCGCGAACATGATCGCGCGGAGCCTTGGGCGCACCGGCAACGCCGTCCTCTCGCGCGTGCTCGGCATGCTGCTCGCGGCCTATTCGGTGCAGTTCGTGATCAACGGCATCGCGGCGGTCCGGGCGAGCTTGTCATAGAGCTGCGACAATCTGTTAATGCGTTGATTTTCATGTTTATTTCATGATGCCATGAAGCGGCTGACGGGATCGCGCGTGATCCGGTCCGCTTTCTCTTGCGCTGCCATATTGCTTGACGTACTCCCCGTCTGACAGGCGCCCATCGTCAGGAAATCGAGATGTCGATGACAGCGGACGAGCTCGACAAGAGACAGGCCATCATCGGCGCCTGCCGCCGCATGAATACGCTCGGCATCAACCAGGGCACCTCGGGCAATATCAGCGTCCGGCATGTGGACGGGCTTCTGATCGCGCCGACCAACGTGCCCTACGACGCCATGACGCCGGACCAGATCGTGTTCATGACGATGAACGGCTCGCACTCGCCCGATCAGAAGCCGTCCAGCGAGTGGCGCTTCCACCTCGACATTCTGAAGGCCCGGCCAGACGTCAACGCTGTCGTCCACGCCCATCCGACCTATTGCACCATCCTGGCGATCATGGGCCTGGAGATCCCGCCCGTGCACTACATGATCGCGGCCGCCGGCGGCGACAGCATCCGCTGCGCGCCCTATGCCACATTCGGAACGGCAGAGCTGTCCGAACATGCCGTGCGGGCGCTGGAGGGCCGGCTTGCCTGCCTGCTCGACCATCACGGCATGATCGCGGTCGGCAAGTCGCTGGACAAGGCGATGTGGCTCGCCGTCGAGGTCGAGACGCTGGCGCGGCAATATCACGGCTGTCTCCAGATCGGAGAGCCGCCGCTGCTGTCGGGCGCCGAGATCGAGCGGGTCCGCCAGAGCATGTCCGGCTACGGCATGTCGGAAGAGTAGGGCGGGCCGAAAGTGTTCCTGCGGATCAGACATCTCGCCGACCGCAAGGGGACGAACCGTGTCATGGTTCGGCTGCGGGCGCTGCTGCGCAGCAACGAATTCTATCTGATCCCGCTGGCGCTGGTGATCGGCACGCTCGCCGGCGCCATCGTGACGCTGATGGCCGAGATTGCGCAGATTGCCCATATGGTGATCTACGGCATTCCCATCGACGTCCGCCTGTCCGCCAATACCAGCGTCAGTCCCTGGGCCGCGCTGATCGCGCCTGCGCTGGGTGGATTGGCGCTCGGTATCATGGAATGGTGGCGGCGACGGCTGAAGCTCTCCAGCGCGGTCGATCCGATCGAGGCGAACGCGCTGCGTGGCGGAAATCTGTCGATGCGCGACAGCGTGGTGGTGTCCAGCCAGACGCTGATCTCGAACGGCTGCGGCGCCTCCGTCGGCCTCGAGGCCGGCTATACCCAGATCGGCTCGGGCATCGCCTCGCTGCTCGGCAAGTTCTTCAATCTGCGCCGCAACGATCTGCGCCTGATTGTCGGCTGCGGCGCTGCTGCGGCGATCGCGGCCGCCTTCGGTGCACCGATCACCGGGGCCTTCTACGCCTGCGAGCTGATCGTCGGCGTCTATTCCGTCGGCAGCGCCGCGCCGATCCTCGCCGCCTCGCTCGCCGGTGCGCTGACCGCGCAATGGCTCGGCGGCGCGCCATACTCGCTCGAAATCCCCAAGGTGAGCGCCGTCGGCGTCGAGCAATATCTGGCGCTGATCGGGCTCGCGCTCGTCACCAGCGGCGTCGGCATCGCCGTGATGCGCTCGTCCTCGATGTTCGAGCGCCTGTTCAAATGGTTGCCGGTCTGGCTGCGCCCGGTGATCGGCGGGCTCATCGTCGGCGGCTTTGCGATTGTCACGCCGCAGGTGCTGGCGGCCGGCCACGGCGCCATGGTGCTCGATCTCTTTCACGACATGACGATCGGTCTGATTGCGCTGATCATCGCCCTGAAAGTGACGGCCTGCCTGATCTCGCTTGCCTCCGGCTTCCGCGGCGGGCTGTTCTTTGCCTCGCTGTTCGTGGGCAGCCTGATCGGAAAGTTCTTTTCCGCGGTGCTGCTCTTGATCAGCCCGAACTTCGTGATCGATCCGCTGGTGGCGATGCTGACGGGCATGGCGACCCTCGGTGTCGCCATCGTCGGCGGTCCCTTGACCATGTCGTTCCTCGTGCTCGAGATGACCCGCAACGTCGACGTCACCGCCGTGGTGCTCGCCGGCTGCATCGTCACCTCGATCTGCGTCCGCTTCATGTTCGGACACTCCTTCTCGACCTGGCGCCTGCATCTGCGCGGCGAGACCATCCGCAGCGCCAACGACGTCGGCTGGCTGCGCAACCTCACCGTCGAGCGGCTGATGCGCTCCGATGTCGGCAAGGTGCCGTCGACCACGACGATCGCCGCGGTCCGCCGCGAATTCGCGCTGGGCTCGCGGCCCGGGATCGTCATCGTCAACAATGCGGACGAATATGTCGGCCTCGTCCTGCTGCCCGACCTGTTCTCGGGCGACCTCGACAGCATCGCCGACGAGATCCAGGTGATCGAGCTCGCCCGCCTGACCGAGATCGTGCTGATCCCGGAAATGAACGTGAAGTCGGCGATGGCGGTGTTCGACGAAGCGGAGGCCGAGATGCTGGCAGTGGTCGATTCCACCGACAGCCGCAAGGTGGTCGGCTTCCTCACCGAGACCTTCGCCCGGCGCCGCTATGTCGAGGAGATCGACAAGGCGACGCGCGGCGTACTCGGCGCGCTGTCGTAAGGTCACGCGGAAGCGGGGCGGCGTGCGTCATGCGCCGCCGTCCGCGCCTGCTATCGGCCTGGCTGCGAGGGAGCAGCGACAACGCAAGCCACGATCCGGCGGACCAGTGGCAGCACCATCAGCAACGTGGGAAAGGCGACCAGCCATGACAGCGCCCAGGCACCCGGCCAGGTCGCGATGAACGCCGGCGTTGCGCCGAGGCTTCGAAGCGTGGAAATGACCGACACCACGGCCGTCATGAGGATGGACAGCACGAATGGCATCACGATCGGCGCATAGCGCGCCGGCAGTTTGCGAACCGCAATCATCCGATTTTCTCTTTGGAATAGAACGCGTCAGTCACGGTGAACCCAAGGATGGCATCGATCCCGACGGCGTCGGTTGATGCGTTGGTTCACGTAAAACGCTTACGGCGACCGGAAAACGGTGCGTCTGTTCATTATCCGCTCATGTTGGATGGTGCAAGCTGGATCTGGACGTTCGGTTTACAATCGTTCAAAGCGTGGCAGATTGCCGCGATCACGAAACCATTTCAGTGGTTTGCGCATTAAGTCTTGTTTGATGATGTGGCTTTGAGCAGAATATGGGAAGGTCAAGATGAATAAGGTTCCGACGATTTCTGCAGCCGGCCGCAACGTTGTGTTGGCAGCTTTCGCAAGTCTTGTTCTGATTTCGGCCTCTATCACGCCTTCGGCTGCCAACTCGCCCGCGCCTCCCAAGTCCGCTGCTGCGGGCCCGGCCGCTCCTGCTGCGACCGATTTCAGCGCGGCTCGCCGTCACCGCTATTATCGACGGGGTCCGAACGCTGCAGGCCTTGCCTTCATGGGCGTGGCGGCAGGTCTGATCGGCGGCGCGATCGCAGAGAGCAGGCGCCAGGAGTACTACGAGGAGCGCTATAATTACGGTCCCGGTCCTTACTACGGCGGCCAGGGATATTACGGCGGCGGTCCCTACTATGGTCCGCGTGGCTATTATCAGCCGTATTAGGCGCCTGTCCTCGCCGCAGCCTCGTTTCGCGCCAAGGGGCGGTGTTTTGCACCGCCCCTTGTTGCTTCTGCGCGAGGCGTCTGATTGCGCGACCTGTGTCGCGGGCGCGTCAATCCCCTCCGGGAAAAATATTCAGCTTTACCGAAATTCGGAAATGGCGTATGTGTCGCCCATCCCGGCTCATCCTTGAGGGGCGATCTTGTGGTCGTCACGTTCGCGAGCCGGGCTTGCGGTGGACGCGGCAGCGTTCGGGTGCGAGAGGCCAAGGGCAGGGCGGATTGCTCTCCGTGAGCCCATGGCTTCGTTCCGACGAGCGGCGCTGTTAGGTTCGTCTCGTCTGTAAGTTTCCGGCTCCGTCGACAGGGCTGGAAAAACTGCGGCGAAATGGCGGGCCGTGCGTACGGCAAAACCGTGTGGTCCTGGCCGTCGTTGCTACGGTCAAGCTCTTGCGGATGCGGCATGCGCGTCAACCGGCGCGGTGTCGGCGACTTTCGCTGGGGTGAGGGAGGCCAAAGAGAACTCGGCTCCCGGGAGAGCACGGCATAAGCCGTCCGACCATCGCGCAGGGAAGGCCGAGTGATTGGCTACACCTGTATGCTGCTGTGCGGTCTTCTTGCGCTACACCTTTCGCGCAGCAGACCGTGGGTGCCAGCCGGCACCCGGCCTTCCCTGCGCCCTCTTGGACAAGTGGGTGGAGTGACGAAGCAAAGCTCGGGCGAAACGCGCCGCGAGGACGCGAAGGCATGTATGCAATTAAAATGCGAGCTGGAAGAGTGGCGCTGCCGCCTCATACTCCGTCATTGCGAGCGCAGCGAAAGCATTCCAGAAATGCATCCGTGGAAAATGTCTGGTTTGCTTCGTCGCAAGAGCTCCTCGCAATGACGACATGGAGGCACTTTCGGTTGATCGCGCTAGGCTTCCGGCATCACCGTCCCGCTGGTGCAGACATCGCGCCGTTGGAATAGCGCGACCAGTCGGGCCCGGTCGGCTGCGATGGCCAGAGCGCGGCGTTGGAATCGCGCACCGACTGGGTGATGGGATGGGGTTGCGCCTTGCGGACATGACGGCGGTCGTTCGCCGCGGCAGTCTGGATGGTGGCGGCGGCAATCAGCGTCGCGCCGAGAATGATGAAAGTCTTTTGCATTGTTTCTTTCTCCCGTGACGACAGCCCGGCTGTGAGATGTGTGTTTTGTGTGGTCGCCGTCGCGGCTGACATGGCGACGCGCCTAGCCGATATCAGCGCTCGCGACATCACATTGGGGCGAGCCAATTTTCTAGCCTCGGCTAAATATTCGGCAATCGCGCCCGTGGCACCGATGGACTTGACCTGCGCAATCCGGTTCAATGGGCCAAATTTGGTTTTCAGGCGACAATGATGTCGAAATATCTGCTTGTCCTTCTGCTGATCGCCTCGCCGGCCGTGGCCCAGGTCAAGCTGACCCCAAAAACATCGGCGGCGCATCCGGACCCCTGCGTGCCGATCGGGCGGACCGCGGACGGCAAGCTGGTCTACTCCATGAAATGCGAGAATCTGCCGGTGCCGCCTCCGCCGCCGCAGGCAGAACTGAGGGAGGCGCCGCAGCCCGCCGCCGAGCCGGAGCCCGAGACGCGGCGGAGTGGCGTTTTCGGCTGGTCCTACGACCGCAGGTAACGGGCCGCGCCCCTTGCGCGAAGCCCGACGGAATGCTCTTTGCCTGAAAATTCCCCGTGGGGCCATCGCCCCCGATCCAGAGAGATGAGATGACCAAACTCGTTATCCGTGCCGGCGACTTCACCTTCGATGCCCGTTTCGAGGAGCAAGCGGCACCCAAGACTGTCGCCGCGTTCCGCAAGGCGCTGCCGTTCGAAAGCCACATCATCCACGTGCGCTGGAGCGGCGAGGGCGTGTGGATGCCGCTCGGCGACCTCGATTTCGGCGTCGGCTATGAGAACCACACCAGCTATCCCGCGCCCGGCCAGATCATCCTCTATCCCGGCGGCATCAGCGAGACCGAGATCCTGATGGCCTATGGCGGCGTGCACTTCGCGAGCAAGATGGGCCAGCTCGCCGGCAACCATTTCATCACGCTGACCTCCGGCCTGGAGAATCTGGCGACGCTCGGCAAGAGCGTGCTGTGGAAGGGCGCGCTGCCGATCCGCTTCGAGGAAGTCTGAGTGACTGGTACCCGCTACCCGCGCGATCTCCGCGGCTACGGCCGCAACCCGCCGCACCCGCAATGGCCCGGCAACGCGCGCGTCGCCGTGCAGTTCGTCGTCAATTTCGAGGAGGGCAGCGAAAACAACATCCTGCATGGCGACCCTGCCTCGGAAGCGTTTCTGTCCGACGTGCTCGGCGCACAGCCTTGGCCCGGCCAGCGCCACGCCAATATCGAATCGATGTTCGAATATGGCTCGCGCGCCGGCTTCTGGCGGCTGTGGCGGATATTCAGCGAGCGGAAGTGGCCGACCACCGTGTTCGGTGTCGCCACAGCGCTGAAGCGCAATCCGGAAATCGTTGCTGCCATGAAGGAGGCGGGCTGGGATATCGCCAGCCACAGCCTGAAATGGATCGAGCACAAGGACATGACCGAGGCGCAGGAGCGCGCGGAGATCGCGGAAGCGATCCGCGTCCACACCGCGGCGACCGGCTCGCGGCCGCTCGGCTGGTATACCGGACGCTCCTCGATCAACACCAACCGACTGTTGATGGAGGAGGGCGGCTTCCTCTATCTCAGCGATTCCTATGCCGACGATCTGCCCTATTGGCTCAAGGGCGCGAGCGGCAAGCAGCTCGTCATTCCCTATACGCTCGACGCCAACGACATGCGCTTCATCAACCCGCAAGGATTTGCCGAAGGCGAGCAGTTCTTCACCTATCTGAAGGATGCCTTCGACGTGCTCTATGCCGAAGGCGAGAGCGCGCCGAGGATGATGTCGGTCGGCCTGCACTGTCGTCTCGCCGGCCGCCCCGGCCGCGCGGCGGGGCTGATCCGCTTCCTCGACTACATCGGCAAGCACGACCGCGTCTGGGTGCCGACGCGGTTGCAGATCGCACAGCATTGGCACGACAAGCTCACGCATCTTGCGGCCGACGCATTCGAGATCGGGTGAGGACGATGTCGCAGATATCGCTGTCTGATCTCAATGCCGCCGATGAAGCCGATTTCGTTGCCGCCCTCGCCAACGTCGTTGAATATTCGCCGTGGATCGCCGGGCAACTGGCCGCGAAGCGACCGTTCGCCGGCATCAACCAGTTGCACGCCGCGCTGATGGCGGCGATCCAGAGTGCCGAACCCGAGGTGCAATTGGCGTTGATCCGGGCGCATCCGGACCTCGCCAACAAGACCCAGCGCGCGGCGGGGCTCACCGCGGAATCGGCCGACGAGCAGAACAGCGCCGGCCTCGACCGGCTGTCGGAGGCCGAATACGCGGCGTTCGAGCGCGTCAACAATGCCTATCGTGAGAAATTCGACATCCCCTATATCGTGTGCGTGCGTCGTCACACCAGGGATTCCGTGCTGCGCGATTTCGAGACGCGGTTGCGCAATATCGCCAAGACCGAGACACGACGTGCGATCGAGGAGATCGGCCGTATCTCGGCGTTGCGGCTCGATCAACTCGTCGCAGCCGATGACAAGCTCAAGGTCCATGGCCGGCTCTCGACCCATGTGCTGGACAACCACGCCGGCAAGCCCGCACCGGGCATTCCGGTCGAGCTGGTCGAGCTCGCGAACCTCGGCGAAAGCCGCGTGATAGCGCGCGCGGTGACCAATGCGGACGGCCGCACCGATCAGCCGCTGATCGGCGGCCGCCCGCTGCCGATCGGCCGCTACGAGCTCCGGTTTAGCGTCGCCAAATATTACGCCGAGCGCAACGTGCAGCTCACCGACCCGCCGTTCCTCGACGAGATCCCGCTACGCTTCGCGATCAGCGAGCCGGAGAGCCACTACCACGTGCCGCTGCTGGTCACGCCGTGGAGCTATTCGACCTACCGCGGCAGTTAGTTACCGAACTTCTCGTGCAGCGCCGGAAACAGCCGGTCCGGCTTGAAGGGCGGCGCCGTGAAGCGAATGCCGGTGGCATCGGCAATCGCGTTGCCGAGGGCGGCGGCGACCGGATTGTACGGGCTCTCGCTCATCGACTTCGCCCCCAGCGGGCCGATCGTGTCGGAGGTCTCGGCGAAGAAGACCTCGGTACGGGGCACGTCGGCGAAGGAGGGCAGGTGGTAGTCGCGGAATTTGGGGTTGGCGACGCGGCCGTCCGCGTCGATCACCATCTCCTCGTAGAGCGCGGCACCGAGCGCCTGCGCGACACCGCCTTCGACCTGACCGCGGCACTGCATGGGATTGGCGACGACGCCGGCGTCCGCCGCATGCACGCTCCTGAGAATCCGGAGCTCGCCGGTGCCCTTGTTCACGGCGACGCGAAAGCCTTGCACGTTGAAGCCGACCGAACGCGGCGTGCCGCCGGAATTGCCGGCGCCTGCGAACGGCTGTCCGCGTTCGCGCGCGAGCTTTGCCAGCTCCATAAAGGACATCCGCCGCACGCCACTGACGACGGCTTCGCTCTCGAGCGCGCAGCTCCCGACGTCGCAGAGCCATGCGCCGGCGGCGGCCGCCTTCAGCTCGGTTGCAAGCTGCATGGCTGCCGCATGCGTCGCCTTGCCTGCCACGAACATGCCGGCGCTGCCATAGGCGCCGGTGTCGTGGCCGCCATGGGCGGTGTCGGACTGGCGCAGGCGGATCCGGTCGACGGTGGTCGCAAGCGTCGTCGCCGCGATCTGCCGGTGCACGGTGCTGGTGCCGTTGCCGAATTCGGCGGTGCCGACGGTGAGGTCAAAGCCGCCGTCGTCGTTGAGCGTGACCATCGCATCCGCGAGATGGCCCGCCGGGGGCACCGTGTCGATCATGGTCAGCGCGATGCCCTCGCCGATCAGCCACTCCGGCGACAGGCCTGGCTGCGGGCCATCAGCCTGCATCGCGCGCTCGACGAGGTCGAGGCATTGGTCCAGCCCGTAGGAGCCGTAGTGCACGTCGTGAAATTCCGACGGCGGCGGCGATACCATGGGGTCGCCGGGCTTGACGACGTTGCGCCGGCGCATCTCGTAAGGGCTGATGCCGAGCTGCTTGGCCAGTTCGTCGATCGCGGCCTCGACCGCAATCAGTGTTTGCGGCAAGCCATAACCGCGAAACGCGCCTGCCGGCACCGTATTGGTATAGACCGCATAGCCGTCGACCCGTTTGTTCGGGCAGTTGTAGACGCTGATGGATTCGGCCAGCGAGTGGAACATCACGGGGCCGGCGTGATTGCCGTAGGCGCCGGTGTTGGAGAGGACGTCGAGCTGGAGCGCGGTGAGCTTGCCGTCCGCGTCGGCCCCGGCCTTGACGTGGACCCGCATCGGATGCCGCGTCGAGGTTGCGATGAACTGCTCCTCGCGGGTGAGCTCCAGCTTCACCGGCCGCCCGGTCTTGAGCGCGGCGAGCGCCAGAATGTCCTCCACGAACATCTCCTGCTTGCCGCCAAAGCCGCCGCCGACGCGCTCGCAGAACACGCGGACCTTGTCCATGGGAAGCTCGAAGATATCAGACAGCGCGCGCCTAGTCAGGAACGGCACCTGCGTCGAGGTGCGGACATTGAGCACGCCGGAAGCGTCGAGCCAGGCGAGGCCGCCGTGAGTTTCCAAAGCGGCATGCTGCACACGGTGACTATGGAAGGTGCCCTCGAAGGTGGCGGCGGATGTCGCGAACGCAGCCGCCACGTCGCCGAATTCGCCATGCGTCTCCGCGGCGAGGTTGCGCTGGGCGTCGGCAACGCGGTTCGCAGTGGTGCGGTCGGGATGAATGACAGGCGCGCCGGGCGCCATCGCCTGCTCCGGATCGATCAGCGCAGGCAGAAGCTCGTAGCGGACCTTCAGCCGGCGGCATGCGTCCTCAGCGGCGGCTTCGCTGTCTGCGACCACGGCGGCGACCTTCTGGCCGATGAAGCGGATGAGGTCGTCGAGGACACGGGTGTCCTCGGGATCCATCCAGTCCTTCTCGTGCCGCGCGGTCGAGAGCAGGATCGTGGGCGCATCCTCATGCGTCAGCACCGCGTGGACGCCGGGAACGGCCAGTGCTTCCGACTTGTCGATCGCGACGATCCTCGCGTGGGCGTGCGGTGAACGGAGCAGCTTGATATGCAGCAAGCCGTCGATCTGCGTGTCGAACGTGTAGCGCGCCTTGCCGCGCACGATATCGCGGCCAGCTGGTGCCGGCAGGCTGCGGCCGAATGCGGCGCCGGCCTCGACGCTCTCCTCGATGTTGGTCTTGCCGAGCAACGCATCCTCGATCGATCGATAACCGGTGCAGCGGCAGATATTGCCCTTCAGCGCCACGCCGAGATCGGTGCGCTGCGCCTGGTTCAGCGAGGCGCAGGTCAGGATCATGCCGGCGGTGCAGAAGCCGCATTGAAAGCCCTGTGCGTCAAGGAAAGCCTGCTGCATCGGGTGCGTGCCGCCGTCTCCGCCCAGACCTTCGATCGTGGTAACGGCACGGCCGTCGGCGCGGAATGCCGGGATCAGGCAGCTATGCACCGGCTCGCCGTCCAGCAGCACGGTGCAGGCGCCGCAATCGCCGGCGTCGCAACCCTTCTTCACGCCGAAATGACCGAGCTCGCGCAGGAACGTGCGCAGGCACTGGCCGGCGCGCGGCACTTGCGAAAACGGCTTGCCGTCGACCTCGAAGCTCATGACGACGTCGCTCCGAGGAGTTCGTCGCGGATCTCTTCGGCAAGCCGCAGTGTCATGTGCTTGCGCCAGAGCGGCTTGCCGTGAATGTCGGTGTGGTACAGATCGTCCGTGATCTGCTGCGCGATGGCCTCGCGAAGTGCTTTCGCGGCGGGGGCCTCGCGAAAGGACAACCGGATTGGCCGCACTGTCGATGCGGTGACCGTGAGCGTCAGCGTGCCATCGGTATCCAGGCTGCCGATCAGAAGCGCCGCCGAACGGCCGACCGGCGCCAGCGAGATCTGGCGGAAGGCCGTACGACGCTTCAACGCGGCAATCGGAACATCGATCTGCCGGAGCAGGTCCCCCGGCGCCAGAAGGTTGTGTTGGTTGCCGGTGACGAAGTCGACGACGGGCATCATCTGTTCGCCACCGCCGGCCTTCCAGATGGTGCAGACGCCGTCCAGCGCAGCCGTGAGCGAGATCATCGGTCCTGCCGGCAGCGACATGCAGAGATTGCCGCCGACCGTCGCCGTCTTCCAGATCTTGAACGAAGCAAGGAAGGCGCGGCAGCACTGGTTGATCAGCGGCGCCGCGAACCAGTCGCGTGGGCAGACGAATCCATCGAGCTGCGCAACGGTGCAGGTGGCCGCGATGCTGAAATGGCTCTCGGTGACCGTCAGCGCCGGCCATTTCAGGTCGGTGAGATCGATGAGCCGAGTGAGTTGAACTTGCGGCTCCGAGAACAGCCAGGTGCCGCCCGCGAGCCAAGCATCACCTGGCGTCCAAACAGGCAGCTGCGCGCGCGTTTGCGGATGGGCGACCGCTGTGATGGTATTCAAGTCCATGGCGACGCCAACGCTTCCAACGAGTGAATCGAGCCAGGAGAAAGTCTTGCAAGACGAGCGCCAAGTCGCAACAACAAGTCGCAGCAAAAGTGCAATCAGGCCGGCCCCTGTCGTGCAAGCCTGTCGTCAGCGGATGTGAGGAGAAGCAGGTTGATGAGCAACGCAAAGCCGATCTGGATCAGGGATCCCCTGGCTAGCCTCGCCGATGGCGCCGAGCGCGGGATCGTGGTGAAAGGCGGCCGGATCGTCGAGCTGGTGCCGGCCGGCGCTGCGCCCGCAACCGCTGACGTCGCGGTGTTCGATGCTAGCGACCACGTCGTGCTGCCGGGCCTCATCAACACCCATCACCATTTTTACCAGACGCTGACGCGGGCGTTGCCGGCGGCGATGGACCGCGAGCTGTTTCCCTGGCTCCAGGCGCTCTACCCGGTGTGGGCGAAGCTGACGCCGGATGCGCTCGAGCTCGGCGTCACGGTGGCGATGTCCGAACTGCTGCTGTCGGGCTGCACCACCACGACGGATCATCACTACGTATTTCCGGCAGGGCTCGAAGACGCCGTCGATATCGAGGTGGCGGTGGCCAGGCGGCTGGGCGTGCGCGTACTGCTCACGCGCGGCTCGATGAACCTGTCGCAGCGCGACGGCGGTCTGCCGCCCGATAGCGTCGTGCAGGATGAGGACACCATCCTCGCGGACAGCGCGCGCGTGGTCGCCAGGCACCATCAGCGCGGTGCGGATGCGATGGTGCAGATCGCGCTCGCGCCTTGCTCGCCGTTCTCGGTGACGACATCCCTGATGCGCGCCACCGCCGATCTGGCCGAGAAGCTCGACGTGCGCCTGCATACCCATCTTGCCGAGACCGAGGACGAGAACAAATTCTGCCAGGAGATGTACGGCTGCCGTCCGCTCGACTATCTCGAACAATGCGGCTGGCTCAATGCGCGGACGTGGCTCGCCCACGGCATCTTCTTCAATGCAGACGAGATGAAGCGGCTCGGCAGGGCGAAGACAACGATCAGTCATTGCGCCTGCAGCAACCAACTCCTGGCCTCCGGCTGCTGCCCCGTCTGCGAGATGGAGGAGGCCGGTGTCGGCATCGGCATCGGCGTCGATGGCTCGGCCTCGAACGACGGATCGAACCTGATGCAGGAGGTGCGGGCCGCGTTCCTGCTGCAACGTGCCCGCTACGGAGTGACGAAGGTCAGTCACAAGGATGCGCTGCGCTGGGCCACCAAGGGCTCGGCGGCCTGCATCGGCCGGCCGGAACTCGGCGACATCGCCGTCGGTAAGACGGCCGACCTCGCGCTGTTCCGGCTCGACGAGCTACGCTTCTCCGGCCATGGCGATCCCCTGGCCGCACTTGTGCTGTGCGGGGCGCATCGGGCTGACAGAGTGATGGTGGCCGGAAAATGGGCCGTGATCGACGGGACGATCCCGGGGCTGGATGTGGCAGACCTCATCCGCCGCCACAGTTCGGCGGCGCGGGCCATGCAGGCCGGATAATAATCAGGCGAAAATTGAAAGAGGGGGCGACCACAAGTGCCGGGTGCTTCTGGCCACCCCCTCCGAACCTGTTCCGGGAGGAGCAGGTGATCTAGGCAATGCAAGAAGCGTGCTACTTGCCCGGCAGCTTGTCGTCGATGCCCTTGACGTAGAAATTCATGCCGAGGATTTGGCCGTCGTCGAGATTGGCGCCGCCCTTGCACTCGACAGGCTTGCCGTCCTGCCCAACGACCGGGCACTTGAACGGATGCAGCTTGCCCGCAGTGATCGCGGCCTGGGCATCCTCGGCGATCTTCTTCACGTCGTCAGGCATGTTGGTGTAGGGCGCCATCGCGAACATGTGGCTGTCGAGGCCGCCCCAGCTGTCCTCCGATTTCCAGGTTCCGTCGAGCTCGGCCTTGACCCGGGCGATGTAGTAGGGACCCCAGGTATCGAGGATCGAGGTCAGCTGGGTCTTCGGCCCGAACTTGATCATCTCGGAATCTTGGCCGAAGGCGAGCTTGCCGCGTTCGCTGGCGATCTGCATTGCCGCCGGCGAATCGGTGTGCTGCATGATGATGTCGGCGCCCTGGTCGATCAGCGCCTTGGCGGCGTCGGCTTCCTTGCCCGGGTCGAACCAGGTATTGGCCCAGATGATCTTGACCTTGATGTTCGGGTTGATGGTCTGCGCAGCGAGGATCGTCGCGTTGATGCCGGAGACGACCTCGGGAATCGGGAACGAGCCGATATAGCCGAGCACGCCGGACTTCGACATCTTGGCCGCGATCAGGCCCTGGATGTAGCGGCCTTGGTACCATTTGGCCGAATAGGTCGACATGTTCGGGTTGCGCTTGTATCCGGTCGCGTGCTCGAAATGCACATTCGGATATTTCTTCGCGACCTTCAGCGTCGGATCCATGTAGCCGAACGAGGTGGTGAAGATCAGCTTGTTGCCGGCGCGGACGAGCTGCTCGATCGAGCGCTCGGCGTCGGGGCCTTCAGGCACGTTTTCGAGAAAAGTGGTCTCGATCTTGTCGCCGAGCTCCTTCACCAGCGCCTGGCGTGCCAGCTCATGCTGATAGGTCCAACCGAGGTCACCGACCGGGCCAAGGTAGATAAATCCGACTTTCAGCTTGTCGGCGGCGGAGGCTGCACTGACGCTCCCGGCAAGCAAAAGCCCGGCAGCCAGCGCAAGAAGTGATTTCCTCATCATCAATCTCCAAACATCAGGGGAAAGCCACGATCCCCAACGTGCGCGCCCCATCGCGCACGCCGCGGAAATGAAACGCTAGCGGTCGGGCACGAACACGGTGCCAAGCGCAGCCGGTGCGGTCGATCCGCCCGTGCGCGCACGGGAGAGCAGGACCAGGACGATGACCGTCGCAAGGTAAGGCAGCGCCGACATGAGCTGCGAGGGAATGCCGACGCCCCAGCCCTGCGCGTGCAGCTGCAGGATCGTCACCGCGCCGAACAGATACGCGCCGACCACGAGGCGGCCCGGCCGCCAGGACGAGAACACCACCAGCGCCAGTGCGATCCAGCCGCGACCTGCGGTCATGCCCGGAATGAAGAACGGCGTATAGGCGAGCGGCAGATAAGCGCCGGCAAGTCCGGCGCAGGCGCCGCCGAACATCACGGCGAAGGTCCGGATCCGCAGCACGGGGTAGCCGAGTGCATGCGCAGACACGTGGTTGTCGCCGCAGGCGCGCAGGATCAATCCTGGCCGCGTGCGGTACAGGAACCACCAGACGCCGGCGACCAGCGCCAGCGAAAAATAGACGAAGGCGTCCTCGCCGAACAGCACGCGGCCGATCAGTGGGATGTCCGTGAGGCCGGGAATGTCAAGATGCGCTGCCGGCGTGATGCGCTCGCCGACGAAACCGGCGCCGATCAGGCCGGAGAGTCCGACGCCCAGGATGGTCAGCGCCAGCCCTGTCGCAACCTGGTTGACGGCAAGTCCGAGCGCCATCAACGCGAAGACCAGCGACATCAACGAGCCGGCGACGATGCCGAACAGCGCGCCGATAAAGATCGAGCCGGTCAGCCACGCACCCGCAAAGCCACATGCGGCGCCGACGATCATCATGCCCTCGACGCCGAGATTGAGCACGCCGGAACGCTCGGTCACGAGCTCGCCGGTCGCCGCGATCAGGAGCGGCGTCGAGGCGGCGAGCACTGCGAGAATGATGGCTTCAATGAGTTCCACGAGCCACCTGTCGGTTCGGGAAGACCAGCTTGAAGCGATAGAGAATGAGGGAATCGCAGGCGAGCACGTAGAACAGCAGGATGCCTTGAAAAACCTTGGTGACGTCCAACGGGATCTTCATCGCGATCTGCGCCTGCTCGCCGCCGATAAAGGTCAACGCGAGAAAAAGGCCTGCAATTAATATTCCAAGGGGGTTCAACCGGCCGAGAAAGGCGACGATGATCGCCGTAAAACCGTAACCCGGCGAGATGCCGGGCTGCAGATGCCCGACCGGACCCGCGACCTCGATGATGCCGGCGAGGCCTGCCAGCGCGCCCGAGACGGCGAAGGTCAGGATGATCAGCTGGTTGGAATTGAAGCCGCCGAACCGCGCGGCACGAGGCGCCGCACCGACCACGCGAATCTCGAATCCCTTGATGGTGCGCCCGAGCAGGATCGCCGCGCCAGCGACGACGAGCAGGGCGATGATCGAGCCGAGATGCAGCCGGCCGCCCTCGATCAGCAACGGCACCGTTGCGACCGGATCGAACTCGGCCGTGGTCGGGAAGTTGAATCCGTGCGGATCGCGCCAGGGGCCGCGCACGAGATAGTCGAGGAAGAGATCGGCGACGTACACCAGCATCAGGCTGGTCAGGATTTCGCTGGCGCCGAACTTCACCTTGCAGATTGCCGGGATCAGTGCGTAGAGCGCGCCGGCGGCGGCGGCGAGCACGAGCATGACCGGCAGCACCCAGACGCCGGCGTCGGTGCCCTGCGTCTTCACCGCAATCCAGCTTCCGGCGACTGCACCGATCAGGAACTGCCCTTCGGCGCCGATGTTCCAGGCATTGGCGAGATAGCAGAGCGACAGTCCGATCGCGATCATCACCAGCGGTGTGGCCTTCACCGCGATTTCCTGGAGCGAATAGCTGTCGGTCAAAGGGGCGATGAAATAGGCGTGCAGGGCGAGCAGCGGATTCTTGCCGAGGATCGCGAACAGGATGACCATGGTCACGATCGTGAGGCCGATCGCGATCAGCGGAGAGATCAGCGCGATCGTGTTGGAGCGTTCGGCGCGCTTCTCAAGCACCAACTGCATGCGCGGCCTCCCTCGGCTCCAGCGTGCTGCCGCCCATCAACAGGCCGAGTTTTTCGCGCGTCGCCTCGCTGGCGGCGAGCGGTGCGGATAGATGGCCATGGAACATCACGGCGATGCGGTCGGCGATTTCCGCGAGCTCGTCGAGGTCCTGGCTGGTCACGAGTACGGCGGCGCCTGCGGTTGCGAGATCAAGCAGTGCCTGGCGGATGACGGCGGCAGCGCCGGCGTCGACGCCCCAGGTCGGTTGGCTCACCACCAGCACCGCGGGATTGCGCAGGATCTCGCGTCCCACGATGAATTTCTGCAAATTGCCGCCGGAGAGGGATGCTGCTTCCGGATCGCGCTTGGCCTTGCGGACGTCGAACGTCTCGGTTGCGCGGTCGACCGTCTTCAGAGTGGCCGCAGTATCGATGAAGCCGTGATGGACCATGCCGCTGGCGGCGTGCCCGGTGAGCAGCGCATTCTCCGAAAGCTTCATGCGCGGCGCGGTGCCGTGGCCGAGCCGCTCCTCTGGAACGAAGGCCGCCCCGAGCTTGCGGCGCTGCGTGATCGAGAGATGGCCGGCGGCAAGGCCTTCGATTACGATCGTGCCGGGATCCTTCGACAGGCGTTCGCCGGACAGCGCGGCGAACAATTCGTCCTGGCCGTTGCCGGCGACCCCGGCGATGCCGAAGATCTCGCCGCCTTTTAGCTCGAACGAGATGTGCTCAAGGCGCACGCCATGCGCCTCGCCGGGGGCGAGCGAGAGGTCGTTGACGACGAGGCGCGGCACGGTCGTCTGCCGGCCTGCGGTCGCCTTCACCTCCTTGATCTCGCCGCCGACCATCATGCGCGCGAGTGAAGCGGCGGTTTCAAGCCTGGGATTGCAGGTCTCCACCTTCTTGCCGCCGCGCAGGATCGTTGCCGTGTCGCACAGGCGCTTCACCTCCTCGAGCTTGTGGCTGATGTAGAGGATGGCGCGACCTTCGGCCTTGAGCCGCTCCAGCACGACGAAGAGCTGGTCGGCTTCCTGTGGCGTCAGCACCGCGGTGGGTTCGTCAAGGATCAGGAATTGCGGATCCTGCATCAGCGCGCGCACGATCTCGATGCGCTGGCGCTCGCCGACCGACAATTGCCAGACCTCGCGTTTGGGATCGAGCGGCAATCCATAAGTCTTCGACACCTGCTCAAGCCGCGCCGACATGTCCTTGAAGGATTCTCTCCCGTCGAGGCCGAGCGCGACGTTCTCCGCGACAGTGAGATTGTCGAACAATGAGAAGTGCTGGAACACCATGCCAATGCCGCGGCTGCGCGCCTCCGAGGGACCGGACAGCATGATCGGCTGGCCCCGCCAGAAAATCTGGCCGGCGCTGGGCTGGATCAGCCCGTAGATCGCCTTGACCAGCGTCGACTTGCCGGCGCCGTTCTCGCCCAGCAACGCATGGATTTCCGTTGGCCAGATATCGATGTCGATGGCATCGTTGGCGAGGAAATCGCCATAGCGCTTGGTGAGCCCGACCGTCCTGAGGAGCGGGGACTCGCCGGAATGCAGGCTGTTAGCCGTGGGATCCAACATTCGCTGATGCGCTTGCATAGGGTGAAGTGCCTCAATACTGGGCTAGTTTGAACCGCTGCGTAAGGTGTGAAAAAGCGTCATCCCTTGCTCAACGCTTCGGCAGGCAGGTGGTGTCGGCGAGTCGCAGCTCTCGCCTGCGGCGATCGTCTTCAGATATCTTCCGAGCAGCCTTTGCAGTCATGGCTTGCGTATGACGCCTGTTGCAAATTTGTGACGGCTCAAGCCAAATCGGAACGCGCTATGCAGGCTTGGCGTGAAGTTAAGCAGAGACGCGCCATCACGCGTATGCATTTGCGAACACTGCGACAGTAGCTCCCGCCCATTCTGTCTGCCTCGTCCGCTCGACATGAAAAGGCGAGCGAAATCAAATGGGAATATCCGGCAATGGCCGCTCTCGCCTGGCCGCGCGGCGGTGAGGTTGGCGTTCAAATCGGCCGGTGAAACGCAGTGCCCTGTGCAAACAAGCGGCATGCCTTGAAATAAGTTGAGGCTTCTCACTCCGGGAGATCGGCGCAAGTGTCGCACCCAAGGGACGTTCATTTTTACGTGTCCAAACTTGGGGGTATTCAGGATGTCGTTTCGTTTCAAGGCAATTGCAGCAGGCGCGCTGTCACTTGCCACGCTCGCTACCGGTGGCCTGGCTCAGGCGGCGGATCTGCCGGTCAAGGCTGCCAAGAAGGCGGCGGACCTTCCGTTCTTCCTGGTAATCGACGACCGCGTCACCTTCTCCTACATCTTCAATGCCTCGCAGCCCGGTGCGTTCACCAACACCAACGGCGTGATCAACGCCAAGACGACGAAGCAGGTCTACTCCTTCACCCACTTCGATGCCTGGACTTACGGCACCAACTTCTTCACCATCTCGATGTTCAAGTCGGACCACAACGATCCGGCAGGCCCGTGTACTGCCACAGGCGTGGTTGTGTCGCCGGCTGCAGGCTTCGCAGCGACGCCGACGAGCTGTGCCGGCGCGACGGAGATCTACGGCCTTTTCCGCTCAACCTTCGGCTGGAACGAAATCTTCAACACCAAGGCCTTCACGCAGGGGCCGCTGCATAACATCTCGTTCGAGGTTGGCATGGATGCCAACACGGAGAACCGGTATTTCGGCGCCGCCAAACGCGACGTTGTCGCCGGTCTGCAGTTCGCCTTCGACCTTCCTTATAAGGGCTACTTCAACGTAGCGCCGCTGGTGTATTGGGAGTTCGCCAACCACAACTCCTTCTCGCAGTGCGGCGCCGGTTGGTCCGCTCCGTGTATTGCCGACGGCAACACGTCGTTCAAGCCGACCTGGGCGATCGAAACCAACTACTATATGGACCTCGGCTTCCTGCCGCAGAACATGCAGTATTTCTCGATCAGCGGTCGCGCGGCGTGGTACGGCAAGAAGGGCACTGACACCGAGCCGCTTCCCGCCAGCGTTGCCAACAACGTCTATCCGACCAAGGTCGAGTTCAATTCCGAGCCGATCCGCCTGACCCTCGATGCCTCGAAGGCGATTTGGGGTGAGAAGTACTCGCACTTCGTCGACGTCTGGGTCGCCTATCGGTACTGGCAGAACAAGTTCGGCCTCGATCACAACAATGCCTTTGCTTGCACCACCTTCGTCGGTGGTACGAAGGTGAGCACCGGATCCTGCACCGAGTCCTCGCTCTACTCCGGTATCACTGTGAAGTTCTAGCCACCTGACATTCTTCAGGTGAACGACGATGGCGCCGCGTCAAACCTCCGCGGCGTCATCTTCATTTGGGGGATGGGTTGGGTACCGTCAGGCGGCCCTTCGGTGAGTGCGGGGCAAGGCCCGCTCGGCGCCGTCTACTTCGTCCACACGCCGTCGTGCAGGGCTTCGGCCTCGTCTTCGAGCAGCGGCCCCGCAACCTCTGTCGGCCGCTGGCCGCTGGTAAAGACCTCGCGACAGGGCAGGTCGAGTGTCGGGTTCTCCGGATGATCGCCGGTAATGCCGCGCAGGCGGTGCTCGCTGAGCCCGTAAACGACACGGCCGATGCCGGCCCAGTAGATCGAGCCGGCGCACATCGCGCAGGGCTCTGCGGAGGAATAGAGCGTGGCCCTCGCCAACACCTCGCGGTCGAGCGTGCGGCAGGCCTGCGTGGCGGCGAGGCGCTCGGCATGCGCGGTGCCGTCGTGATCCGGCATGTAGCCGTTCTCGGCTTCGATCAGGACCTTGCCCTCGGCATCGACGACGATGCAGCCGAAGGGATGGTTGCCGTGTGTGAGGGAACGGCGGGCGACCGCAAAGGAAAGGCGGAGGAAGTGCTCGTCGCGCCCGGATCCGCCGCTCATGCTCTTCCCCGGTCAATGCCCCGCCATATGCCGGCCGACCACGGTGAGATCGGCTTCGCTGGTCCGTGCTTCATACACGAATTCGCCGTGGAACATCACCACCAGCCGATCGGAGAGTTCAAGGAGTTCGTCGAGGTCCTCGCTGACCAGCAGCACCGCGGCGCCGCGGTTGCGCGCAGCCATGATCTCGGCATGGATTTGCGCCACCGCAGCGAAATCGAGCCCGAAGCAGGGATTGGCTGCGATCAGCACCTCGACGTCGCCGCCGAGCTCGCGGGCCAGCACGGCGCGCTGGACGTTGCCGCCCGACAGCGCCGAGATTGGCGTGTCGGGCGTGCGGGTCTTGATCTTGTACTGCGCGATCTTCTTCCTGGCATCGACGCGGAAGGCGCCGTGGTTGAGCCACCAGCCGAGGCTTGCGAAGGGCGCGCGGTCGAACTCGCGGAAGGCGATGTTGTCGGCGACGCTCATGCCGCCGACACAGGCGTTCTTCAGCGGCTCCTCCGGCAGGAGCGACATATTGTGCCGCCGCATCTCCTCGCGGCTGGCATGATAGGGATCGCCTGCGACGCGGATCTCGCCGCTCTCGGCTGCGCGCTGCCCC
The DNA here is from genome assembly GCF_055807615.1 of Bradyrhizobium sp. MV1.5. Taxonomy (NCBI): domain Bacteria; kingdom Pseudomonadati; phylum Pseudomonadota; class Alphaproteobacteria; order Hyphomicrobiales; family Nitrobacteraceae; genus Bradyrhizobium; species Bradyrhizobium sp. MV1.5. Next base: position 42,477 of record NZ_JBVVPL010000039.1, read on the forward strand.
GCCAGCACCTCGACGAGCTGGCGCTGGCCGTTGCCGGAGACGCCGGCGATGCCGACGATCTCGCCGGCACGGACCGTGAGGGAGACGTCATGCACGGCGATGGCGCCGGCGTCGTCGAGCGCGCGCATCTTCGCCAGTTCAAGCCTCGCCTTGCCGGCTTCTCCGGTGCGCGGCGGCTGCACCGTCAGCTCCTCGGCGCCGATCATGGTGCGCGCCATCGCGTCCGGCGTCAGTTCGGAAACCTTGCCGGCGCCGGCAAGCTTGCCGCGGCGCAGGATCGTGACGTCGTCGGCGAAGGCCATGACCTCGCGGAACTTGTGCGTGATCATCAGGATGGTCAGCTCGCCCTTGACGACCATGTCGCGGAGCATGCCGAGTACTTCGTCAGCTTCCGCCGGGGTCAGCACCGAAGTCGGCTCGTCCAGAATCAGGAAGCGGCGCTTCAGGTAGAGCTGCTTGAGGATCTCGCACTTCTGCCGTTCGCCCGCGGAGATGTCGGAGACTTTTGAGCTGAGCGGTACCTTGAATGGCATGCGCGCGAGAAAGGCCTCGAGCTCCTTCATCTCTTTCGGCCAGTTCACGACAGCCGGCACGTCATCGCGCGCCAGCACCAGATTTTCGGCCACTGTCATCGCCGGCACCAGGGTGAAATGCTGGTAGACCATGCCGAGGCCGAGGGCGTGGGCGTCCTTCGGATTGCCGATCGCCTGCTCGCGGCCCCCGACGAGGATGTCGCCCTCGGTGGCGTGATAGTAACCCATGATGCATTTGACGAGGGTCGACTTGCCGGCGCCATTCTCGCCGAGCAACGCGTGGAACGAACCCGGCCGCACTTTCAGCGCGACATTGTCCAGCGCCAGGAAATCACCGAAGCGCATGGTCATAGCGATGGCATCGACGCCGAAGGCGCCCGATGGTGGAGGCGTTTCGCCGACGATCACGAAATCGCTCCGATGAAGGCGTCGGAGGTCGAGACCGCACCGAACACGCCACCCTGCATCTTGATCATCTTCAGCGCGTGGTCGTGGTTGCTCCTGTCGGTCGCGCCGCAGCAGTCATCTAACAGCACGCATTCGAAGCCGCGGTCGTTGGCCTCACGCATGGTGGTGTGAACGCAAACGTCGGTGGTGATCCCAGTGAGCACGATGTTCTCGATACCGCGCACGCGCAGGATCAACTCCAGATCGGTGGCGCAGAACGAGCCCTTGCCGGGCTTGTCGATGATGGGTTCGCCGGGCAGCGGCGCGAGCTCCGGGATGATGTCCCATCCGGGCTCGCCGCGCACCAGGATGCGGCCACACGGGCCGGGATCGCCGATGCCGGCGCCGATCTGCCGGGAACGCCAGCGCTTGTTGGCAGGCAAATCCGACAGATCGGGACGGTGGCCTTCGCGAGTATGGATGATGTGAAAGCCTTGGGCGCGCATAGCCGTCAGCAATTTCTTGATCGGCTCGATCGGCGCCCGTGTCAGTGAGAGGTCATAGCCCATCTTGTCGACATAGCCGCCGACGCCGCAGAAATCGGTCTGCATGTCGATGATGATGAGCGCGGTATTTTCGGGACGGAGATCGCCGTTATAGGGCCAGGCATAGGGCTCGGACTTGATGGTGCGCTCGGGCATGATCTGGCTCTCTAGCGGGTGATCGACAATTCGGCCGGGGCGCCGGTCAGCGTGCGTTTCGGCGAGCAGGTGATGATCATGATCGCCAGCGTCAGGATGTAGGGTGCGGCGTTGAAGAGGTGGTAGCCGGAGGTGACGCCGACCGATTGCAGCGCCGGGCCCAGCGCCGCGGCGCCGCCAAAGGCGAGCGAGGCCCACAGACACAGCAAGGGGTCCCAGCGCGCGAAGATCACGAGCGCCACGGCCGTGATGCCCTGGCCCGACGACAGGCCCTCGTTCCAGCTTCCGGGATAGAACAGCGACAGGAACGAACCACCGATGCCGGCGAGGAAGCCGCCGACCATGGTCGCGCGCAGGCGGATTAGCAGCACCGAGTGGCCCATCGCACGCGCGGCGTCCGAACTCTCGCCGGCGGTGCGGATCAAGAGGCCCCAGCGCGTGGTCCGGAAGGCCCAGTAGAGAATTGGCGCGAGCGCGACGCCGATCAGGAAGAGCACGTTGACCCGTAGGGCCGCGCGCACCTGCGGAATGTCGCTCCACCAGCCGAAATCAATCGCGGGCAGCCGAGGTGCTGTCGGCTCGATCAACGGTTTGCCGAGGTAGAAAGCTAGGCCGGTGCCGAACAACATCAGCGCGATGCCGACCGCGACGTCGTTGACGCGCGGCAGGGAGCAGATGCCGGCATGCAGGGCGCCCAGAAGCGCGCCGGTGATGCCAGCGGCGAGCACGCCGAGCCACGGCGATCCCGTGAGGTAGGAAATGCCGTAGGCGCTCATCGCGCCCATCACCAGCGTGCCTTCGAGGCCGAGATTGATGCGGCCGGAGCGCTCGGTGATACATTCGCCCAGGCTCACGAACAGGAACGGCGTCGAGACACGAATGGCGCCGCCGAGCACGGCGAGCGGGACCGTCCAGAGTCCGATCGAGCCGTCTGCCATCTCAGGACTTTCCCTTCAGAAACCCGATGCGGCCGTAGAGCGCATCGCTGGCCAGCACGAAGACGAAGATGATGCCTTGCAGCACCAGCACGGATGCATCCGGCAATCCAAGGCGGCGCTGCAACAGCCCGCCGCTGGCGCTGATACCACCGAGCAGGATCGCGACGGGGATAATGGCGAGCGGATTTTGCCGCGCCAGGAAGGCGACGAGAATCCCTGTGAAGCCGTAGCCTGCGGCGAGGTTGGCATTGGTGCGCCCCTGCACGGCGGCGACCTCGACCATGCCGGCAAGGCCAGCGGCGCCGCCGGCGAGGAAGCAGATGGTCAGGATCAGCTTGCTGACATTGAGGCCGACGATCTTCGCAGCGCGGATGTTGCCGCCGGCAACACGCGCGGCGAAGCCGAACACGGTGTGATAGATCAGGATATAGGCGGCGATCGCGGCGATCAGGCCGAATACGAGACCCCAATGCACGTCGGTGCCGGGAATCGATCCGATCATGTTGGCCGCGCCGATCTCGCGGGTCGACGGCTTGTTGAGGCTCGAGGGGTCGCGCATCACGCCTTCGACGAGATGGTTGAGGACCGCGAGCGCGATGTAGACGAGCAGCAGGCTTGAGATCGTTTCGTTGACGCCGCGATATTGCCGAAGCGCGCCCGAAAGCATGACCCACAGGCCGCCGCCGATCACGCCGGCGATGACCATGGCGATCTGCACGATGAGCGGCGGCATGCCCTGAAGCACCAGTGCCGCGCTGGTTGCCGACAGCGCGCCGATTAGGAGTGCGCCTTCGCCGCCGATAATGACCATGCCGAGCTGCGCCGGCAGCGCCGTGCAGAGTGCGGTAAGGATCAGCGGCGCCGCGCGCGTCAGCGTGTTCTGCCATGAAAACCAGGTGCCGAACGCGCCGTAGTACATGTAGAAATAGAGGTCGAGCGGACTCTTGCCGAACATTGCGACGAAGATGCCGAAGACGCCGAGCGCGCCGGCCAGCGCCGCGCCCGGGATCAGGATATATTCGATTGCTCCGCCGTGACGTTGGAGGAATCCCGGATCGGCGGCCGGGGCAACCGTCCCGACCGCATCAACAGGATCCGCAGCTTCCGTCGTCACGAAGTCGCCCCGACCACGCCCTCCACGAGATAGTCCATCTTCTCGAGCTCGGGATCCTTCTGGCCGCGATCGGTGCCGGCCGCGATCACCGTCTTGCCCTTGTTGTCGACCAGGCCTCCCTTGAAGATGGCGTAGCCGTCACCGGACAAGAACTTGGCCTTGACGTCGTCGGCGTGCTTGCGCGCCTCGGCGGAGACCGCTTCGCCATAGGGCGAGGTCTTGACGATCTCTTCCTTGAGGCCGCCGCGATAGAAGTTCGGGATGCTCTCGCCGGCGGCGATCATCTTCACGAACTTGGGGTACAGCGCTTCCCAGTTCCACTCGGCGCCCGTGAGATACGCCTTCGGCGCGAGCGGCGACTGGTTGACGTGATAGCCGCACACCATGGCGCCCCGTCGCGCGGCGTTCTCGACCATGGTCTTCGGACCGTCGACATGGCAGGTCAGCACGTCGACGCCCTGGTCGATCAGACTGTTGGTGGCCTCGGCTTCCTTGACCGGCATCGACCAGTCACCGGTGAAGATGACCTGCGTGGTAGCCTTGGGGTTGGCAAGCCTCGCGCCGAGCGCGAATGCGTTGATGTTGCGCAGCACCTGCGGGATCGGTTTCGCGGCGACGAAGCCGAGCTTGCCGCTCTTGGAGCTATAGCCGGCGACGATGCCCGAGATGTACTGGGCTTCATCGATATAGCCGAAATAGCTACCGGCGTTTTTCGGGTCCTTGTCGCTCCAGAGGCCGCCGCAGTGCTCGAAGTGCAGCTTCGGGAACTTGTTGGCCATCTTGATCATGTGAGGATTGTAGTAACCGAACGAGGTGGGAAAGAGCAGGGTGGCGCCGTCGAGATTGATCATGGACTCGATCGTCTTCTCGACCGCGTCGGTCTCCGGCACCTTCTCTTCTTCCACGACCTTGAGGCCGGGAATCTTTTTCAGCGCCGCCGCGCCCTGGGCATGTGCCTGGTTGTAGCCATAGTCGTCGCGCGAGCCGACGTAGATGAAACCGATGGTGGTCTCGGCCGCGAAGGCCGGACGAATGCCCGTCGCCGCACCGAGGGTGAGGGCCGCACCGCCCTGCAACAAATGACGTCGTGAGATCCTGCCAAATTCCATTGCTTGCTCCCCTTGGCGGATGCACCGCCTCATCTCGCGCTGCGCCGGTCTGGCGGAGCCCGGGATAGATTGTCGCAAGCTTCGTGCCAGAGACTACCGAGACAGAACTTCCAATTAAGCTATTGAAGGTAAATCGCTATTTTCGGCGATCTGAGCTTGATCAGGAAAGTGGCAGATGAAAATATAGGCAGTATTTTATGATTGTATGCAATGGAGTTAAGCAGTCTTAACCGGCTTGGACGTGTGCATGACGAGGGCCGGGCGGTCTGCCGGCGACCGCATTCATGCTAACCACGCGCTGATTGGAACGACGTCGGCAGCGTGATTTCGCTGGCACCGAACTTGAATCGATTGCCGCCAGGACCGCCGTCGCCGCGGTCCCAAGAGATGGAAAGCCCGCCGAGATGGCTGCTGGTACCGCCGTTCAGAATGGTTCGCTCGGCGAAGAGATCGTGCGAGGGATCAACGACCTCGCGGCGATCTCGGAAGAAGGCGACAAGCTCACCCGCATCTATCTGACCGGCGAGCTGCGCAAGGCCGCGGACCTCATCCTGAGCTGGATGCGCGATGCCGGCATGAGTGCGCGTCTCGACGCGATCGGCAATGTCTGCGGGCGCTACGAAGGCGAGCTGCCGGGCGCGCCGTGCCTGATGCTCGGCTCGCACTACGACACCGTGCGCGATGCCGGCAAATGGGACGGGCCGTTGGGCGTGATCACGGCGATCGCCTGCGTCGCCGATCTCAACCGCCGCGGCAAGCGCCTGCCGTTCGCGATCGAAATCGTAGGTTTTGCGGATGAAGAAGGGGTGCGCTTTGCCTCGACCCTGCTCGGCAGCCGCGCGGTGGCCGGCACTTTTGACGAAAGCGTCCTGAACACACGCGACAGCGATGGCGTCGCCATGCGCGATGCGCTGGTGCAGTTCGGGCTCGACCCCGATCATATCGGCGCGGCCGCGCGGGCCCGGCGCGAGTTGCTTGGCTATCTCGAGCTGCACATCGAGCAGGGGCCGGTGCTGGAAGCCCAAAACCTGCCCGTCGGCGTGGTCACCGCGATCGCGGGCGCGACACGGCTTGCCGCGCGGCTGACCGGCATGGCGGGCCACGCGGGCACGGTGCCGATGTCGCTCCGGCGCGATGCGTTGGCGGGCGCGGCCGAATCCATCGGCGCGATCGAGCAGTTCTGCCGGACCGACGAGGGTGGGCTGGTCGGCACCGTCGGCTACATCCAGGCGAGGCCCGGCGCAACCAACGTCATTCCGGGCGAGGTGTCGTTCACCATCGATATGCGGGCGCCGACCGACATGCACCGGAAGCGCGCGGTCGCCGATGTCGTGAGGCAGATCGAAGCCATCGCAAGGCGCCGTCAACTGTCGCTTCAGCTCGACGTCACCCACGAGAACCGCACCGCGCCCTGCGCGCCCTGGCTCCAGGAGCAGATCGCCCAGGCGATCAAAGCGGAAGGTTTCTCCGTGTTCGAGCTGCCGAGCGGGGCCGGGCATGACGGCATGGCCATGATCGACATTGCCGACGTCGGCATGATCTTCGTTCGCTGCCGCGGCGGCATCAGCCATCACCCCGACGAGCATGTCGAGCTAGCCGATGCCCATGCCGGCGCGCGGGTGTTGCTGCGGGTGATCGAGAATTTTCGGCCGCGGGAGGACCGCACCGGCGCGGGCTGAGTGTCGGGAGTTCACGTCATCGGAGCGAGACGCGAATCAGCCATGTTTGGAATGGTGACCGGCCAGTGCCGGGATCACCGCAGACCAGGCGAACATGAACAGCGATATTTCCTTGCCGTCACATCGTGAGAACCGATTTTATCAAGGCGCGGCTGCGACCTTTGTCGCCAACGCGCTTCAGGCGGTGAATTTTCTCGGTGATCGATTCCTGAGGCAGTCACATCATCCGTTCACGGCCATCGAGGACCTCTACCGGCACTCGATGGACAGCGCCTTTTCGATGACCGAGGCATTCCTCGTCACGGGGGCGCCGCACGCTTCCGCCTATTACCCTCGCGACTTCGCCTGGTTCTATCCCGACGTCCTCGACCCCGAAACCATCATGGGTCCGCAGGATGCGGTGCGGCGGGCTCGTCTGCTCGAAAAGAGCGTCCGCCTGTTGCTGGAAGCGGTTCGCGCCGACGTCGTCACGACGACCATCGTCTCGGCGGGTCGCGCCCGGTACCTCGGCGTGAACTATTTCTCGCGCCCCTCGGATACGCTGCTCGGCATTCTGGCCGGCCTCCAGCAGATGATCTCTGCTGAGCAAAGAGCGTCATCCTATTTGGCGATGTCGCAATGCGCGCATGCCGGCCGCCTGCTCCTGGCCGAATATGGTGGTGATCTGAAGCGCGCGATCCTCCAGCTCGCAAGCGAGCTCGAACCTTTCAATGATGATGGCTCCACGTATTTGCTGTGCGATGCCAGTGCTCCGCGCTCCGCGGCAACCGACACGCGCGCCGAGCGCAGGCGTTTCGTCACCAATGCCTGCGTCTACACGACGTTCGTGTGGGGCGTGCAGCTCGGAATCGTCGACGAGAACGAGCTGAAGCGGCGGCTCGGACGCGATCTGGCGCAGTACAAGAGGGACCTGCTCCGCCTGTTCGGCAAGGGCGGCTATATCAGGCATTCCCTGGACGGCCCCGCGGGCTCGCCGGTATTCTCGGTCGCGTTAGATTTCGTCAACGTGCATCGCGGCTTCTGGGATCTGAACGAGGCAAGCGAGCGCGCACTGTTCGCGGCCACGGCGGATCTGATCATTGCGGAGCCGCGCTTTCGCATCCCCACCACGTTCCACTTCCTGGTGTCGGCGGATAATCCGCGCAATAAGATGATCCACAAGATCGCGGCTCCCGCCTACCAGGGACGTTCCTCCTGGCCGACGTTCAACGTCGAGTTCGCGGATCGCATGCTGGACTATGACGAATTCTCGGGGAGCGATACCTACCGCGCCTGCGCGCAAGGAATATTGAAGGACATCCGCACCGCGACCGAAGTCCACGGCGGCTATCAGGAACTGATCTCGGAGCAGGGCCTGAAATATCGTACCTGGGCCTACAAGGGCGCCGTGGCCCACTCCTGGTTTCCGCGTTTCCTGTCCGTCTGGAGGAGGGCATATGGAACGCCGCTCCTCCAGTGGAATAACTGAACGGCGGTCGTTACCCCGCCGTCACGTCCACAAGCTCACCACCGTCGAGGACCTTGGCCGCCTTGGCGCGGTCGAGGTCGCCTTCCCAGGCGGCCACCACCACGGTCGCAACGCAATTGCCGGTGAGGTTGCCGACCGCGCGAGCCATGCCGATGAACCAGTCAACCGACAAAACCAGCACGAGGCCGATCGCAGGGATGCTCGGCACCGCGTTCAGCGTCGCCGCCAAAATCACGATCGCAGAGCCCGGCACACCATGCGCGCCTTTCGACGTGATCAGGGAGACGCCGAGCACGAGCAGGAGGTCGCCGAAGGAAAGCGGCGTGTTGGTCGCCTGCGCGATGAAGACGACCGCAAGCGTCAGGTAGATCGAGAACGCGTCGAGATTGAAGGAATAACCGGTCGGAATGACGAGGCCGACGACGGAATCCTTCACGCCCATCCGCTCCAGCTTCTTCATGATCTGCGGCAGCACGGCGTCGGACGAGGCGGTCGCGAGCACGATCGTCAACTCCTCGCGCAGGTAGGCGAGGAATTTGAGAATGTTGATGCCGGCAAGCGCCATGACGCCGCCGAGCACGCCCAGCACGAAGATGCCGACCGAGACGTAGAACAGCGCCACCAGTGAGACGAGCTGCTTGAGCGAGCCGACGCCGTATTTGCCGACGGTGTAGGCGACTGCGCCGAGCACGCCAAGTGGAGCAATGCGGACGATAAGCCCCATGACGCGGAACAGCACGGTCGAGGCGGCATCGATCATCGACGTGACGAGCTTGCCCTTCTCGCCGCCGACCAGTGCGAGGCCGACGCCGAACAGCACGGCGAAAAACAGCACCTGGAGCACGTCGTTGCGCGACAACGCGTCGAACGAGGTGCTCGGGATCACGTTGAGGAGAAAGGAGCCGATGCCGCCGCCCTGAAGCTTGTGGGCGTTATCGGCATAGCTATTGAGCGCTTTGGCGTCCAGCGTCGAGGGATCGATGTTCATGCCATGGCCGGGGCCGAAAGTGTAGGCCAGGATGAGACCTACCACGAGTGCGACTGTGGTCATCACCTCGAAATAGACCAGCGCTTTGACGCCGACCCGTCCGACCTTCTTGAGGTCGCCCGCGCCGGCAATGCCGTGCACGACGACGCAGAACACGATCGGCGCCACGATCATCGAAATCAGCTTCAGGAAGGCGTCGCTGAGAATCTTGAGGGAGATGGCAAAATCCGGCACGGCCACGCCGAGGATAATACCGAGGATCAGCGCGGCCAGGACCTGGACGAACAGCGATGTGTAGAGCGGTTTTGGCTCGGCGGCCGGGGCCGCGGCAATGGTCGACATGGTGACTCCCCCGTTTTGACGACGTCTCGATCGTCTAAAGGAGCAACTAGCGTGCCAGATTGTCGCGGTGTTCGCTGAGGAGGAGGTCTATTCGGCCTTCTTGCGGTGCGACCGGGCATCCGCGTCGGCACGGGGAAACCGTTCCAGATGCCGACCGTCACGTGGATAGGAGATTTGCGGTCCTGCTGTCACGTTCCGCACGCGGGTGGCCGCGTCACGCCGCGAGATCCAGCAGCCGACACGATCCGCGTACCAGCACCTTGCGTCCATTCGGCGTCATGACCGGCACGCCGTCGCGGACGACGACAAGATCAAGCTTGACGAGGCCCTCGATGAGATAAGGCTTCGAAAGGCGACCGTTCGACACCGGGTTGCGAAGCGCCTTCAGAACCTCCCATTGGTCCGGCGCAAGATCGAAGTCGCTGTCGTTGCTCATGTTGCCTCAAGCCACATTGCCGTTCGTGCGCCTCTGTTAGAGGCGCTGCATGAAGACCGTGCGACGACAATGAGTCGGGAATCCGGTGAGGCGTTTAGAACTTCTCTTCACAAATTGCTGCACGCCATTGCGCCACAAGAGTTAAGACCGCCCGATCACGAGGACCATCCGGAGCCTCGATCACATATTGATGATGTGGGCTTGATGTTGGTCCGCCGCACTGCATGGGAAGCGCTGCTGTCCCATTCTGCGTCGCAATATGCACAGAAATCATGAGACGAAGGGTTCGGGATTCTGTTACGCTGATTCGCGGGGAATGGCTTCACACGGCAGGAGTGGAGTGCATGAACAGGCTGGTCGAAATTCGCAGTCAGGAATCCTTGTGCCGGGAGCGCGCCGCGCTTGATTTCGAGCGCCGGGTTTTCTGGCTTGCGCAAGCTCAGGAATGGGAGCAGCGCGCGCTCGACGAGATCGCCTATCATTTCCGGGAGTGCAATGTGGCTCAGACGGAGCTGGTGCGAAACTGACGTCGGCTGTGGGTAAGGCCTACTGATAAGTGGCCACAATATCTGACACCGCGCGCTCGAGCTGCTGCGCGGTGGCGCACTGGCGCACCACGCTGCAGAAGGTCGCATAGCGCGGCATCTCGGAATCGCCAAAGCCCCAGGCGAGACGTCCCTCGGGATTGAGCCACACCAGTCGCTTCGAGCGCTCGGAGATGCGGCGCAGGATGTCGGCGCGCGGATCGAGATTGTTGCTGCGGGCATCGCCTAGCACGATCACCGTGGTCTGTGGCGTCAGCGCGCTCATGAACTCCTTCTCGAAATCGGCCAGCGACGAGCCGTAGTCGGAGGAGCCGAAGCCGACCTTGGACATGATCTCGGCCATCGCTTCTTCCGGCGATTTCTTCTCGAGGATGTCGCTGACTTCGATCAGATGCGAGGAGAAGGCGAAGGAATGGACGTCGTCGACGACCTCGTGCAGCGAGTGGATCAGGAGCAGGAAGAAATCCGAGACCTGTGCGACCGACCCCGAGACGTCGCAGAGTGCTACGATCTTCGGCCGGTCGCGATGCTTGCGCTTCCAGGCCGTGAGAAAGGGGATGCCGCCCCAGGCGGCATTGCGGCGCAGCGTGCGGCGGACGTCGAGATGACCGCGCCGTTGGCGCTTGCGTGGTTTCGAATAGCGCTCGCGCAGGCGCCGTGCGATCTGGCGGATGAGAGCGCGCATCTCCGCGACATGGCGCCGCTCGATGCGGGCAAGCGGCGCGTTGCGCAAAATCTCATTGCGGAGGTTCTCGGCCTCCTCGCGGGCATAGAGCGCAAGCCCCTGCGCGACGGTGTCGCGAACGGCTTCGCGCAAGCCATCGAGCGCGGCGCGCAGCCGCTCGGCCAGTGCCGGATTGGTCGCGGTCAGCTCGTCGAGATCGTCGCGTAGCCGCTGGAGCCCCATGGCGTCGAGGATGCGGCTGGAGAAGATGCCGCGTTGGGTGGAGTAGCGGATGTCGGACAGGGAGGCCGCCCCTGAGGCGCTGGCGATCGCGGCGGTGATCGCGTTGCGATCCTGAGACAGCAGCATCTGCGCGAGGGGACCCAATTCTGCGGGAGGCGAACCGCCGCTCGCATCGCTGGCCTCGCCAGACGACGGAGATTGATCCGCGTTCTCCGAAACATCGTTGCCGTCGGCTTCAGGCTGTTCCTGCCGCGGCTCCGGCTGGCTGAAGAACAGATCGAAACAGTCACCGAGCGCGAGCTTTTCGTCCTGCGACTTGGCGAGCGTCAGAAGGAGCGCATCGCGCAGGATGGTTCGGTCGGAAACGCCGACCTGTGCGACCGCGCGCATCGCATCGATGCTTTCGGCAGGCGAGACATGGACGCCGGCGCCCCGTGCCGCACGGAAGAAACGATGGATATTCTCGCGCATCGGCGTCAACCGAAGACGTTGGATCGTGCTGCCTTGGCAATGAAGGTCGTAATCTGAGGCTGAGCCGCCTCGATGTCGGCCTCGTATTTCAGGAGCACGTTGAGCGTGTCCTTGACGATCTCGGTGTCGAGCTCCGAGGCCTGCAAGAGCACCAGCACGCGGGCCCAGTCGATGGTCTCGCTGACCGAAGGCAGCTTTTTCAGGTCCAGCGAGCGGATTTCGTGGATGAAGCCGACCATCTGCCGCCGCAGCGTCTGCGAAATACCGGGGACGCGGCTCTCGACGATGCGCTCCTCGAGCCGTTGCTCGGGGAAGCCGATGTGCAGATGCAGGCAGCGCCGCTTCAGGGCGTCGCCGAGATCGCGCTCGCTGTTGGAGGTGAGGATCACCGTTGGCGGCGTGATCGCGGAGACGGTGCCGAGTTCGGGGATCGTGACCTGGAAGTCGGAGAGAATTTCCAGCAGCAGCGATTCGAACTCCGCATCCGACTTGTCGATCTCGTCGATCAGGAGCACGCAGCCGCCCGGCTGCTCCAGCGCTTGCAGCAGCGGGCGCGGCTCGACGAACTCCTTGGAGAAGAACACGTCACCGAAATCGTGGAGCTGATTAAGTGCAGCGTGCAAAGTCTGCGCGCCGCCGAGGACTTCGCCAAGCTTGTCCTTGAGGATCTGCGTGTAGAGAAGCTGCTTGGCGTATTTCCATTCATAGAGCGCCTTGGCCTCGTCGAGGCCTTCATAGCATTGCAGGCGGATCATCTTCAGGCCGCGCCAGGCCGCGATCGCCTTGGCAAGCTCGGTCTTGCCGACGCCCGCCGGGCCTTCGACCAGGATCGGCTTCTCGATCTGTTGCGACAAATAGACGGCGGTCGCGATCTGCCGGCTCGCGATGTAGCCTTGCTCGGCGAGGCCGCTCTCCACTGCCTCGATCGCTGTCGAGGGCTTCTGTTCAGCCACGAAAAGGCGCTCCCAAAGGTCTTGATTGAGGCTTGTTCTGCCTGCGTTCATGGCAAAGAACAAGCCTCGTTTGGGAGAGGCCAGACCCGCGCGAATGGGCGTTTTTTCCGCTCAACGCAAATAGTCGGGCGGCTACCGGCCGCGCGATCAGTGCCGCAGCAACTCCGGCTTGCGGATCGTCTGTCTGACCTCGGCGCTGCAATCGGCGCATTCGTAGACGAAGTCGATCTTGGCAAGACTCCAATGCGGTTCGACCTCGCGCACATACATTGGAAGGAACCCCATGCATGCAGGGCAAATCACAGGCGCGATTTCGATATCCTGATGATGCTGTACATAAGCTGGCATCTCGGCTCTCCTTCGCAGACGACCTCCAAACCCGCGCGAAGGCTACTGCCGGCCGGCGCAAGGCCGACATCAACTCTTTCGAACAGAGGCGGAACGGCGGAGGTTTGTCGTTCGCTGTGACATTCTTGTTACGTCTCTGTACTGTGACGGGCGGACCAAATACCTATTTCAAAGCCCGATCCGATATTCGGACTTTGACCTCAACGATAAGGGAGCAACGCCCATGACGCATGCCATTCGCTTTCACAGGACTGGTGGTCCGGAAGTGCTGGTCTGGGAGGAGGTCAGTGTCGGCAAGCCCGGGCCGGGCGAGGCGCGAATCCGCCATACCGCCGTCGGTCTCAACTTCGTCGACATCTACAACCGTTCGGGCCTTTACCCGGCGCAACTGCCGAGCGGGCTTGGTAGCGAGGCTGCTGGCGTCGTCGAGGAGGTCGGGCCCGGTGTCACCGATCTGAAGCCGGGCGATCGCGTCGCCTACGGCGCCTCGCCGCTCGGCGCCTATTCCGAGGCGCGGCTGATCCCGGCCGACCGACTGCTGAAGCTGCCGGACGGTGTCGACGACAAGACCGCGGCGGCGATGATGCTGAAGGGGCTCACCACGCAATATCTGATCCGGCAGACCTATCGCGTGAAGGCCGGCGACACCATCCTGCTGCATGCGGCCGCCGGTGGCGTCGGCCTGATTCTCTGCCAGTGGGCCAAGCATCTCGGCGCGACCGTGATCGGCACGGTCAGCAACGACGAGAAGGCCAAGCTCGCAAAGGCGCATGGCTGCGACCATGTCATCATCTATAGCCGCGAGGATTTCGTGAAGCGCGTGGACGAGATCACAGGCGGCAAGAAGGTGCCGGTGGTTTATGACTCCGTCGGCAAGGACACGTTTCTGAAGTCGCTCGACTGCCTCGCGCCGCTGGGCGTCGCCGCGCTGTTCGGTGCGTCCTCCGGCGCCGTCGAGCCGCTCAACCTTGGTCTGCTAGCGCAGAAGGGCTCGCTCTACGTCACCCGGCCGACGCTGTTCACCTACGCCGCCAAGCGTGAGAGCCTGGTCGCGATGGCAGGCGAGCTGTTCGACGTCGTCAAGTCCGGCGCGGTCAAGATCGAGGTGCACCAGACCTATCCACTGAAGGACGCCGCCAAGGCGCATGCCGATCTCGCCGCGCGCAAGACCACGGGATCGACCGTCCTCACGGTGTGATCTCCGACCGGGCTGCCGCTTGGGCCTGCGTCACGTCCGCTCGTGCTTACGCAGATCGCGGGCGTGATCGAGGCGGAGAGCCTGTAGGTCGACTTCTTCGGGGCGGATCTCCGGGAGGGCCGCCTCGGCGAGGATCGCCTCGGTCACGTCTTCGACCGAATTCTCCACGATTTCCTGGATGAACGAGATATTCCGATATTCACCTGAGGCGACGCGGGAAATGACCTCGCGCCTGGTGATTTCAGGGTCGACGACTGCCTCGCGGCCGCGGCGCCCATAGTCGATCATCACGACGAAATACTGCATGAAACGATCCTGCCGTGCCCACGGTCGGGCACGGCAGAGTATTTCCGAAAAACGGAATCAAGTCAAGGTGAATTTCGTAAAAACGGAAATTGTAGCCTACTTGCTCCTCTTGCGAGGGCGCGCCGACTTGGCGCGCAGCCGCTCCAGCTGCCCCTTGGGCATCGACAGGCAGATCTCGCCGACCCACTCCAGTTTCACGCCGACGATCTGCTTGGCATTGAAGCTGCTGAGATTGACGACGGAGGGGGATTTGCCCCGCTCGATGGTCTTCAGATAGCGCTCGCCGGTCTTGAGCCGGACCACGGCCTCCTCGCCGTAGAAGCTCGACAGCGGATGGCGCTGGTCCTTGTAGACTACGATTACGTCGCCGCTCTCGTATTTGGGCAGCATCGAATCGCCCACGATCTCGAATGCGATGGTCTCCTCCATGATCGGAAAGGGCAGCGCGATGTCGCCAAGGCCTTCGGGGGGAACCTGCTCATAATCCGGCTCGATCACGGCACCGGCCCCGACCCGGCCCATGATCGGCGCGAGATTGAGCTCGAGATATTCCATGATCGGAATGATTTCCGAAGCCTTCACCAGGCGTTCGCCGCCTAGGATCTCCGAAACTGCGCCGGGGCGTACGCCCATGGCAGCCGCCAGGCCGCCCTTGCTCTTGCCCGTCTTTTCCAGGCCCCGTTCGATCATCGCAGCGTCCAACATGGTGATTCCCTCGACTGTCCATCGTTCCGCCTCTTGTAATCCGAAATTCGGAATTGATGCAATTATGAATATCAGAATTATCGCTTGACTTCGACTTCGGAATACCGGAATGTAGGCCCGCCCCCCGATCGTGCGATCGGAGGAGGCGCATCACAGGACAGCAGCATGGAACCGGGCCATTGGCCGTCGGAGCACTCCGACGCGCTTCGCGACTATCTTCTCAAGGGAATGTCTTATACGGAGATCGGAAGACAGATTAATGCAAGGTTTGGAACGGCTTACACGCGCAATGCGGTGGTCGGCCGCGCCAAGCGGCTCGGGCTGATCGTGCAGGTGCGGACGACGAGCCCGTCGATCGTGCCGGTGCTGCCGTCTGGAGCCTGTCTTATCCTCCCGCACCGTCCCGCGTTACTGAACCTGCCTCCGAAATCCGCGATGAAGCCTGCCGCGCAGATCAAATTGCGCTGCGTCGGCGTCCAGCCGCGCCTGGTCCCGCTGGTCGAACTCGCTGGCGAGGACTGTCGCTATCCCTATGGCGGCGACAAGGACGGGGAGGAGATTACCTTCTGCGGCCATCCAAGTGAGCCGGGCTCGAGCTATTGCACGCCGCATGCGCGCCTGACGCGCCGCGCCGGAGCTGGCTCCGCGCGCGTCGCCGGCCCGGTCGTGCTGAGGCTGGTCTCCGCCGCCTGATCCGACGACCGCCCGTCCAATCGTCAATTTCGCAAGGAGTACCCGAGTGGCACGTGTCCGACGCAACAGATCCTACAAATTGGCGAATGTCTACGACCGACGCTCACGTGAGATACCGTTCAATGCGGAGGTGGCGGAAGTCGAGGTGGACAATCCGCTGGCGCTCGACCCCGGCGAGAAGATCATGGCCGTGCGATCCATCCGCAGCGATCCGCTCGGCCGGCTGCATGCGCACCATCAGATCGACGAGGCGCAGTATCGCGGGGGGCGCGCCTTCCAGGACGATTGGGAGAAGGCCGAGCGAGGCCTTCAGGCAATCGACCCGACTCGCGAATATGTCGATGGCGCGCGCACGCGCGAGCCGGTCACCGAGAGCCAACGCGAGGCGGTGCTGCGGCTGAACCGGGTCGAGCGCGAACTCGGCACCGACGGCGCCGCGCTAGTGCACGACGTGTTGGTGCTGGGCCTGACCATGGACGAGATCGGCCAGCGTCGCGCCGTCCGTACGCAGCGCTGGACCGACTATTTTGCCCGACGTTTTCGGGAATGCCTGGATCGGCTGGCGCTGATCTATGGCTTTGCGACGGAAAAGGGGACACGGCGTGCAGGGCAACGCCGATGACAACGGCGCGGGCCCCCCCCCCCCGGGGGGGGGGGCCCCCGGGGGGGGGGGGGGGGGGGGGGGGGGGGGGGGGGGGGGGGGGGGGGGGGGGGGGGGGTGTGT
>NZ_JBVVPL010000040.1:0-55452 GCF_055807615.1 Bradyrhizobium sp. MV1.5
CCCCCACCCTCCCCCACAAGGGGGGAGGGAACGTACCGAGTCCTTGTCATGTCCCTCCGCCTGATTTTCATGGGCACGCCCGATTTCTCCGTGCCGACGCTGCTCGAGCTCATCGCGCATGGCCACGAGATCGTGGCCGTGTACACGCGCGCGCCGAAGCCCGGCGGCCGGCGCGGCCTGCAATTGCAGCCGACCCCGGTGGAAGAGGCCGCGCGAAAGCTCGGCGTGCCCGTGCTGACGCCGAAGACTTTGAAAACGCCGGAGGCGCTGGAAGAATTTCGCGCCTTCGATGCCGATGCGGCCGTCGTCGTCGCCTATGGTATGATCCTGCCGCAGGCGATCCTCGATGCGCCAAAGCTCGGCTGTTACAATCTGCACGCATCGCTGCTGCCACGCTGGCGCGGTGCGGCTCCCATCAACCGCGCGATCATGGCCGGCGATGCCGAGAGCGGCGTGATGGTGATGAAGATGGATGTCGGGCTGGACACCGGCGACGTCGCCATGGCGGAACGGCTCGCGATCACGGACAATATGACCGCGCGCGATCTGCACGATCGTCTGTCCCGGCTCGGTGCCGATCTGATGGTGCGCGCCATGGCCGCGCTCGATCGCGGCGGGCTCCAGCTTAAGCCGCAGAGCGAGGACGGCGTCACCTATGCCGCCAAGATCGACAAGGCCGAGGCGCGGATCGACTGGACCAGGCCCGCGCGCGAGGTGCTGCGCCATATCCACGGCCTGTCGCCGTTTCCCGGCGCCTGGGCCG
Organism: Bradyrhizobium sp. MV1.5; assembly: GCF_055807615.1. NCBI lineage: Bacteria > Pseudomonadati > Pseudomonadota > Alphaproteobacteria > Hyphomicrobiales > Nitrobacteraceae > Bradyrhizobium > Bradyrhizobium sp. MV1.5. The sequence goes on from NZ_JBVVPL010000040.1 coordinate 764, forward strand.
AGCTTGAGAATGCGCGGGTCAAGATTCTGCGCTGCGAGCTGGCGAACGGCACGGGCGCACCTGGCGAGGTGCTCGACGATCACCTCACCGTCGCGTGCGGCGAGGGCGCAATCCGCCTTCTCGAGCTCCAGCGCGAAGGCAAGGCGCGCATGCAGGCCGCGGACTTCCTGCGTGGCGTGCCGTTGAAGGCAGGCGCCCAATTCAAGTGACGCTGTCATACCCCGCGAAGGCGGGGTATCCAGTACGCCGAGGCTTCTCGGTCGAACGGATAGGCTGCGGAGTACTGGATCGCCCGGTCGAGCCGGGCGATGACAGCGAAACTGGACAAGATGCCCCGCTACAAGCTCATCATCGAATATGACGGCGCGCCGTTCTTCGGCTGGCAGGTGCAGGAGACGCTGCCCTCGGTGCAGGGCGCGCTGGAAGCGGCCGTGAAGGCGATGACCGGCGCGGATGCGCGCGTGCACGGTGCCGGGCGCACCGATGCCGGCGTGCATGCGCGTGGCCAGGTCGCGCATGTCGATATCGACAAGCAGTTTCCGCAGGGCCGTTTTCGCGATGGCTTGAACGCGCATCTGCGCCCGCATCCCATCGCCGTGCTCGAAGCCGAGATTGTGCCGGAGACTTTCGAGGCGCGCTTCTCGGCCGTGAAGCGCCACTACCGCTATCGCATCGTCAACACCCGCGCCAATCTCGCGCTCGATGCCGGCCACGCCTGGCGCGTGCCGCGCCGGCTCGACGCCGATGCGATGCATGCGGCGGCACAACGGCTGCTCGGCAAGCACGATTTCACCACCTTCCGCGACACCGAGTGCCAGGCCAAATCGCCGGAGAAGACGCTCGATCAGCTCGACGTGTTGCGCGATGGGCGCGAGATCACGATTCTCACCTCGGCGCGCTCGTTCCTGCACAGCCAGGTGCGCTCGATGGTGGGGTCACTGATGTGGGTCGGCGAGGGCCGCTGGACCGCCGACGATCTCTCCGCAGCGCTCGCCGCGCGCAACCGCGCCGCCTGCGGCATCGTCGCCCCGCCGGACGGGCTGTACCTGATGCAGGTGGATTATTAGGAGCGGGGAGTTCTCGCCTCCCCACCGGCGTCATGCCCCGCGCAGGCGGGGCATCCAGTACGCCGCGGCGTCTCGGCTCAATCAGCGCTGTCTCTGGAATACTGGATCGTCCGCCTTCGCGGACGATGACAGCGGAGAATCGCGCGGCAGTCGTGGCCTACCCAAAATACCTCGCCAAAATCCCGCGATACACCTTCGTCAGCTGCTCCAGGTCCCTGACCGGCACACGCTCGTCGATTTGGTGCATGGTCTGGCCGACCAGGCCGAATTCGATCACCGGGCAATAGCTCGAAATGAAGCGCGCATCCGAGGTGCCGCCTGAGGTCGACAGCTCCGGCTTGCGGCCCGTCACCTCCTCGATCGCGGACACCGCGAGTTCGGTGAACGGGCCGGGCTTGGTCACGAACACGTTCGAGTTCGAGGGCTCCCAGACGATGCGGGCGCGGATGCGGTTGCCGCAGGCTTTTGTCAGCCGCGTCTCGACCAGCTCGCGCAGGCTCGCCTGGGTGTGATTGTCGTTGTAGCGGATGTTGAATTTTGCGCGGGCTTGTCCCGGGATGACGTTGTTGGCGGTGTTGCCGACGTCGACCGAGGTGAATTCGAGATTGGAGGCCTGGAACGCCGCGCTGCCATGGTCGAGCGGCTCGTCCGAGATCGCCACGATCAGCCGCGCGATATCAGGTACCGGATTGGCGGCGCGGTGCGGATAGGCGACGTGGCCCTGCACGCCGTCCACGTAGAGCGTGCCGGATTGCGAGCCGCGGCGGCCGACCTTGATGGTGTCGCCGAGCGTCTCGACGTTGGACGGCTCGCCGAGCACGCAATGGTCGAATTTTTCGCCACGCTCGGCGGCCCACTTCAGCAGCTTGATGGTGCCGTTGATGGAGACGTCTTCCTCGTCGCCGGTGATCAGGAACGAGATCGAACCCGAGCCTGATGTTTGGCCGTCGCTGCGCGGCTTGCCGTCGTTCGCGGCGAGATGCTCCAGCACCGCGGCGACCGAGCAGGCGATGCCGCCCTTCATGTCGACTGCGCCGCGGCCATGCAGAAAGCCGTCCTTCACCTCGCCGGAGAACGCGCCGACGCTCCAGGCGCTCTCGTCGCCCGGCGGCACCACGTCGGTGTGGCCGGCAAAGGTGATGTGCGGCCCGTCAGTGCCGATCCGAGCATAGAGATTGTCGACGTCGGCGGTGCCGGGCTCGCTGAAGGTGACGCGGTGGCATGTGAAGCCGGCTGCGGTGAGAACCTGTTCGAGCACGCCCAGCGCACCGGCATCGGCCGGGGTTACCGAGGGGCAGCGGATGAGATCGCGGGCAATCGAGAGAGCATCGGTCATGCACCCCGCTTAACATGCATGCCGCCGGGCGGGCTAGCACTGGGCGGGACAAATTCGATCTCGCTCTGCTGGTCCCAGCTTTTCGTCGCAGGCGGGGCGGGCGCGGAGTCATCTTCAACCTCGGCCAACGGATCGGGGCCGAACCGGTTGTCGCCGGAGGTGCCGGGGACAATGAACATTTCCACGAGGCCCCAAAACCACGGAATGTGCACGGCCCAGGCGAGGGCAAGAACCCAGTTTGATTCGGTCGGCAGCAGGTCCGAGAACTGGTCGAACAACGCGGGCACGACGAAGAACGGAACCAGCCACCACCCGCTCCGGTCGCGATCGTGCAGTCGCTTGGTCGCGGTTGCGAGGTAGATCCACAGGAATAGCGAGCTGCCGAGCACCTTGAGGATGAGGGTCGCGCGATCGGTGGTTGCCAGCAGACGGTAGGCCCTGGGATCGACCACGTTGAAGATGTCGTCGACACCGAAATCGAAGTCGACCTTGAAGTTGAAGGCGAAAGTTGCGGCCCCGTTCAGCACCTTGATGGCCTGGTCGATCATCCCGAGCATGCAGGCCAGCAACATGACGATCAGCAGCGCCTGCCACAGCAGGGCGCGGTTGATGCGGCCGTCGAAGCGGAAGAGATACCACGTCCAGTCCATGCCAAAGGCTCCGGGCGGGAGAGGCCGCCCGGATGTTGGTCGCGATGGGGGAAGGGTGGGTTCGATGCCGCTGCCAGACCCGTCATCCTGAGGTGCTCCCCTGCGGTGCAGAGCACCGCAGGGGAGCCTCGAAGGATGAGCGGCCACGATGCTGCTGGCAGCCGGGCCGTCGCCCTTCGAGGCTCGCAGAAGAGGCGAGCACCTCAGGGTGACGGTGAGATAGTTAGTCCCTAATCCCGCAGCAGCTCGTTGATGCTGGTCTTGGAGCGCGTGCGCTCGTCGACGCGCTTGACGATGACGGCGCAGGCGGTGCTCGGGCCGATCTGGCCGTTCTTCATGGGCTTACCGGGCAGCGCGCCGGGAACGACGACCGAATATTCCGGCACCTCGCCGATGAAGATCTCGCCGGTCTCGCGGTCGACGATCTTGGTCGAGGCACCCAGGAATACGCCCATCGACAGCACCGCGCCCTTGCGCACGATCACGCCCTCGGCGACCTCGGAGCGCGCGCCGATGAAGCAATCGTCCTCGATGATGACAGGCTCGGCCTGCAGCGGCTCGAGCACGCCGCCGATGCCGACGCCGCCGGAGATGTGCACGCGCTTGCCGATCTGCGCGCAGGAGCCGACGGTCGACCAGGTGTCGATCATGGTGGATTCATCGACATAGGCGCCGAGATTGACGAAGGACGGCATCAGCACGACGTTGCGGGCGATGAAGGCCGAGCGGCGCACGATAGAGCCGGGGACGGCGCGGAAACCGGCGTCGCGAAACCGGTTCTCGCCCCAGCCGTCAAACTTCGAGGGCACCTTGTCCCACCAGGCCGCCTTGCCGGGGCCGCCGGGAATGGCGCCCATGTCGTTGAGGCGGAACGAGAGCAGCACCGCCTTCTTCAACCATTGATTGACCTTCCACTTGCCGTCGGTGCCTCGCTCGGCAACGCGGGCCTCACCCTTGTCCAGAATCTCCAGCGCGTGATCCACGGCCTCGCGGACCTCGCCCCTGGTCGAGGTCGAGACGCCGTCGCGCGCCTCGAAGGCGCCGTTGATGGTGGATTCGAGGGCGGACAGGGACATCGGGATTTCCTCACAGGCAGGCGGGAATTTGCGGTGATTTGGAGCGCTTTTTCGGGATTTGGGGGGACGGAGTCAAGCTTGGTTCGGTGTCATCACCCGCGAAGACCGTAGCCCGGAAGGAGCGAAGCGCATTCCGGGGCGGTCTCACCGCAACAAAGCCCCGGATTTCGCTCGCGCTCCATCCGGGCTACCGTTCAATGCGACAGCCTGCCCAAAAACCCCGCCAGATCATCCGTGACGTGGTCGACATGGGCGGCGTCACGGCCCGCGAGCTCCCAGTCCTCACGCACGACCTCTTTCGTCCCGTCCGGCACCACCAGCACGGTGGTCATGCCGAGCTCGTGCGGGACGGTGAGGTTGCGGGCGAGGTCCTCGAACATCGCGGCGCGAGTCGGATCGACCGCGTGGTCGGCGAGAAACTTGCGGTAGGTCTGCGGCGCCGGCTTCGGCTCGAAGTCGGCGGCGATGATGTCGAACACGCCGTCGAAATGCGTGGCAAAGCCGAGCCGGGCCAGCACCGCATCGACATGATCGACCGAGCCGTTGGTCAGGATCAGCTTTCGTCCCGGCAGTTTTGCGATGGCCTCGCCCAGCGCCGGGTTCGGCTCCAGCGGGGAGTGGTCGATCTTGTGGACGTAGGCGAGATAGTCGTCGGCGCGGACGCCATGCAGGGTCATCATGCCGCGCATGGTGGTGCCGAAGCGCTGGTAATAATCCTTCTGGATCTTGCGCGCTTCCACCGGCGTCAGATTCAGCCAGTTGCAAACGAACTCGGTGATCCGCGCATCGACCTGCTGCCACAGATTGACGTGGTGCGGATAGAGCGTGTTGTCGAGGTCGAACACCCAGGTGTCGACATGGGCGAAGGCGCGGGGAGATTTCATTTTCACTCTCTATCCGTTGACCGCGGCGGCGCTCCACCCTCAATCGTCGTCCTGGCGAAAGCCAGGACCCATAGGCCGTGACGGATCATTGGGGCACTCTGGTCGTCGTTCTCTGCCAAACCCAATCCTGCGGTCATGGCTCCTGGCTTTCGCCAGGACGACAGCGGAGTGCGCGTCCTGATCACAACACCACCAATCACGGCATCGCAAACCGCAGCGTCTTGCCGCCGCTCGACATGTCCACCGCGCCAAAGCCCGTGGCCGCGAAGCCGCGCGCGCCGCAGTCGGTCTGCTCGTTGGTCTCGAACTTGGTCTCGCGCGTGCAAAGCTGCCTGTCGCCGCCCCAGTTCAGCGGCTTGTCCTTCAGCTTGACGATTCGGTTGTCGGCGTCGATGGCTTCCGCAAAGCTGAAGATCTGCCTCGGCTGGCCGCTGACATCAGGGTGCAGGCAGGTCTTGGGGTCGATGCGATACCAGCCGCGGCTGGTCACCGCCTTGCCGTCGTCGGTGGCGACCGCCGCCATCACCTTGTGCGTGGTGTCGTTGCACCAGGTGAGGCCGGTCGCAGACGGGGTCTGCACGGCATCGACCATGGTCTTGAAGAAGTTCGGCGACGAAAGGATGTCGGAGGACAATCCGCGGCTCTTCAGGAAGGCGGCCAGCGCGCCTTGCGTCTTCGGCCCGTCGACGCCGTCGATCGGCGCGGCGTCGTAGCCTGCGATCACCAAAAGCCGCTGGATGCCGGCAAGGCGGGCCTGCTCGTCGTCATATTCGGAGTCCTCGGCGAGATAGGCGACGAAATTACCGTCCGCGCCTTGCGTCGGCGTGATCTGGGTGAAGGCGGCCTGGGTCTGGCCGCTGCGGCACTGCCGCGCGGCCGCGATGACGAAATTGTCCTGCGCGACGCACAGCGTGTCGCTGCCGTTCTGCGGGATCGGGGATGCGCCGTAGACGCCAAGCGCGCGGGCGTTGAGCAGGATGCGGTCGGCGGAGAGCGTGCCCTGCACCACCACGCGGCAGGTGGCGGGGTCGATCCTGAACCAGCCGCGCGTCGCGGTCGCCGCCTTGTCGTCGATGCCGATCGCGGCCTCGACGACATAAGACATGCGATTGCAGATCTTCAGGTCGGCGAAGGCCGGTGCGGAGGAGAACACGAACGAGATGGCCGCGGCAGGGAGGGTCATCAGGAAGCGCGTCAGGACGGAGCGGCGCTGCCGCCTCGCGCTCCGCTCGTCATGGCCGGACTTGTTCCGGCCATCCACGTTCTTGGCGCGGGACAAAAGGTCGTGGATGGCCGGGACAAGCCCGGCCATGACGGCTTTCTTTGGCCCGCTCTTCATCACTTGTGGATCAGCGTGCCCGTGCCGGTGTTGGTGAAGAGCTCGAGCAGCACCGCGTGCTGCATCTTGCCGTCGATGATGACGACACCCTCCACGCCCTGTTCGAGCGCGTAGATGCAGGTCTCGACCTTCGGGATCATGCCGCCGGAAATGGTGCCGTCGGCGATCAGCTTTCGCGCGTCCTTGACCGAGAGCTGCGGGATCAGCTTCTTGGACTTGTCGAGCACGCCCGGCACGTCGGTGAGCAGCAGCAGTCGCTTCGCCTTCAGCGCGCCGGCCACGGCACCTGCGAAAGTGTCGGCGTTGACGTTCAGCGTCTGGCCCTCTTTCGAGGTCGCGAGCGGCGCGAGCACCGGGATCAGCTCGTAGCCGATCAGCTGGTTGAGCAGCGTGAGATCGACTTTCTCGGGATCGCCGACGAAGCCGAGATCGACCGCCTTCTCGATGTGCGAGTCCGGATCCATGATGGTGCGCGTCGTCTTGGACGCCTTCACCATGTTGGCGTCCTTGCCGGATAGCCCGACCGCCTTGCCGCCGGCCTCGTTGATGTAGCCGACGATCTGCTTGTTGACGGAGCCGGCGAGCACCATCTCGACGATCTCGATGGTCGCGGCATCGGTGATGCGCAGGCCGGCGGCGAATTCCGAGACGATGCCGAGTCGCTTGAGCATGGTCGCGATCTGCGGGCCGCCGCCATGCACCACCACCGGATTGATCGCGGTCTGCTCGAGCAGCACGATGTCGCGGGCAAAATTCTTCGCGGTCTCTTCGTCGCCCATGGCATGGCCGCCATACTTGATGACGATGGTTTCCTCGTCATACTGCTGCATGTGCGGCAGCGCTTCGGACAGGATGCGGGCCTGGTCGAGCGGGGAGATTTCGGTCATGAGGCGGATCTCGCTGGCGGGATACTCGGGCCGCGTTCTATCCGATTGGCGCGTGGGGCGCAAAGTGGTCTTCGTACCCCCGACGCAGCCGCGTAGCCCGGATGGAGCGAAGCGTAATCCGGGAATCTGCTCATGCAAGCTCTCCCGGATTGCGCTTCGCTTCATCCGGGCTACGGATCACCGCTGCCCCACCACCGCCGCGAGCGTCACCGCCAGCCAGCTCAAGATCATCACCGACCCACCCGTCGGCGCCGCATATGGAAACAACGAATGGCCGGCATATTGCCGCAAGGTGAGGTCGCCCGCGAACAGCGCGGCGCCGGCTGCGAAGCCGGACGCGGCGACGATGCCAATTCCGTCGTGCAGAAGGCCACGCCCGAGCAGGGCGACGGCCGCGAGTATGGCGGTTGCATGAAACAGCAGCATGGCGCTTGCGGCGGCGAGCCGGCTCGCATCGCCGCCATGCGCGGAAGCCGCGGCCAGCGCGACGCCGGCGGCGCCCATCACACCGGCAAGCCCGATCAGCAGGCGGAATGCCGCCATCACGAGGTCCGCTCTTCCAGCAGCTTTGCGATCGCGGCGCGCAGCTCGGCCATGCCGGTCGCGCTCCGTGACGAGGTCGCGAGCACGTTCGGGAACGCGGCCGGACGTTTGGCGAGCGCGGCCTCGGTCTCGACGATGCGCGATTGAAGCTCGGTGGTCTTGATCTGGTCGGCCTTGGTCAGCACGATCTGGTAGCTGACCGCGGAGCGATCGAGTGTCTTCAGGACTTCGAGATCGACGTCCTTGAGGCCGTGCCGCGCGTCGACCAGCACGTAGACGCGCGCGAGGTTGGCGCGTCCGAGCAGGAATTTGTGGATCAGCTCGGTCCAGGACGCGACCTGGCTCTTCGGCGCCTTGGCATAGCCATAGCCGGGCATGTCGACGAGGCGCAGGTCACTTTTCCCGGGGACCTCGAAGAAGATCAGCTCCTGGGTGCGGCCCGGCGTATGCGAGGTGCGCGCCAGCGCGTTGCGGCCGGTCAGCGCGTTGATCAGGCTGGACTTGCCGACATTGGAGCGGCCGGCAAAGGCGATCTCCAGTCCCGCCATTGGCGGCAGCGTTTCAGTCGAGGGCGAGGCCCAGATGAACTGCCAGTCGCGCGTGAACAGCTTTCGCCCGACCTCGATCAGCTTCGCATCTTTGTCGTCAGTCATGCGAAGGCTCTTTGCTTGCTGTCATTCCGGGGCGATGCGAAGCATCGAACCCGGAATCTCGAGATTCCGGGTCTGGTGCTTCGCACCAGCCCGGAATGACAGAGTGGAGCTACGTCGCCTTCTTCGCGAACGTCGCCTTGAGATTATCGAACAACTCCACCTTCACGCCGTTGCGGCGCATGATGAAGCTCTGCTGCAGCACCGAGAGCGTGTTGTTCCAGGCCCAGTAGATCACGAGGCCTGCCGGGAAACCCGCCAGCATGAAGGTGAAGATCAGCGGCATCCAGTTGAAGATCATCTGCTGCGTCGGATCCGGCGGCGTCGGATTCAGCTTCATCTGGAACCACATCGTGATGCCCATGATGATCGGCCAGATGCCGAGCGCCAGGTAGTGGCCGAACACCGGGATCGTGGTCGGATCGAACGGGATCAACCCGAACAGAGTGAACAGGTTGGTCGGGTCCGGCGCGGAAAGATCCTTGATCCAGCCGAAGAACGGCGCGTGCCGCATCTCGATGGTGACGAACAGCACCTTGTACAGCGAGAAGAACACCGGGATCTGGATCACCACGGGAAGACAGCCGGCGACCGGATTGATCTTCTCCTTGCGGTAGATCTCCATCATCTCCTGCTGCTGCTTCACCTTGTCGTCGGGGTAGCGCTCCTTCAGCGCCTGAAGCTGCGGTTGGACCGACTTCATCTTCGCCATCGAGGCGTAGGACTTGTTCGCCAGCGGGAAGAACAGGAGCTTCACGATCACGGTCACGAGCAGGATCGAGATGCCGAAATTGCCGAAGAAGCGGTAGAAGAAGTCGAGGCCGAGGAACATCGGCTTGGTGATGAAGTAGAACCAGCCCCAGTCGATCAACAGATCGAAATGGTTGAGGCCGAGTTCCTTGTTGTAGCCGCCATGGCCGGCGAGCGGGAAGTTGATGCCGACGACGCTGGCTTCCTTCGCGCCGGCGAACAGCCGCGCGTTCGCGGTCGCGGAGCCGCCGATCGCGACGGTGACGGGATCGAGCAGATAATCGGTCTGGTAGGTGTGGACGTTGCCGCTCGGGTTCGACGAGAAGCGCGCCTGAATCTGCGCACTGGTGTCCGGCAGCAGCGCCGAGGCCCAGTATTTGTCGGTCATGCCGAGCCAGCCATTGGTGGCCTTGAAGTTCACCGTCCTGGCTTCGTCGATTTTCTTGTAGGCGTATTCCTGCAAGCCATCGAGATAGCCGATCAGGCCTTCATGCAGGATGTAGTAGCCGGAGACCTGCGGCGTGCCGTGGCGCGAGATCAGCGCGAACGGATAGAGCGTGACCGGCGCGTTGCCGACATTGCTCACCTCGTCCTTGACGGTGAAGAGGTAGTGGTCGTCGACCGCGATGGTGCGGCGGAAGCTGAGGCCTTCGCCATTGTCCCATTTCAGCACCACCGGCGTGGTCGGCGTCAGGCTGCCGCTGCCGTCCTGCTGCCAGACGGTCTGCGCGTCCGGCAGTTTCGCCGTCACGCCCGTGGCCGGCACCCAGCCGAACTCGGCGTAATAGGGCTCCGCGGTCCCCGAGGGCGAATACAGAATAATCGGGGGTGACTTCGGATCGACCGTTTCGCGGAATTGCACCAGCGCGACATCGTCGATGCGTCCGCCCTTCAGCGAGATGCTGCCGGCGATCCGCGGCGTCTCGATCTTCACGCGCGGGCTGGCGGCAATCGCAACGTCGCGCGCAACGACCGGCTGGGCTTGCTGGTTCGCGCTCGGCGTCGCCGGTTGGGCCGTGCTGCCGGCCTGCGGCGTGGCGCCCGGCGTCGCGGAAGCCGTCGGCTGCGGCGTGGTCTTCTGCAGCTCGGCCTGCGCCTGTTGCTGGGCGCGCTGCTTCTCCATAGCCGGCATGTTGTAGAAATACTGCCAGGCGATCAGCACGAAGCCCGACAGAATGACGGCGAGGATGGTATTGCGGTTGTCGGTCATCATTCTCTCGTCATCAATCCGGTTTGCGGCTGGTCGCAGGAGCGGGGCCGGGCTTTAAGCCGTCGGTTCTTGAGTCGGTTTTTGGGCTGCTTCTTGGGCCGCGTCCCTTGTGCGTATGCCGCGCGGGCTTCGCGAACGCCATGCGCAGATCGTCGAGCATGGCGGCGAAGTCGCGCGAGAGCGCGTCCCTTCGGCCGACCAGCACATAATCATGATGGGGCTGCATTGACACCGGATCGAGCCGCTTCACCAGTTCGCGAAGCCGGCGCCGGATGCGATTGCGCTGGGGAGCGTTGCCGTTCTTTTTGGTGACGGTGAAGCCGATCCGGATCGGACCGCTGTCGTCTCGGTCAAGGCTTTGGCGGTCAAGGCTTTGCAGGACGAACGCGGGACTATTCACCCGCGCGCCATTGGCAACGGCGAGGAAATCCGCTCGCTGCCTCAGCCGATCCATGATGAAATCCCAAAAAGGGGGTCCGGCTCAGGCGCTCAGACGCTTGCGGCCGCGGGCGCGGCGGGCGGCGAGCACCTTTCGGCCGCCGGCCGTGGCGAGACGGGCACGGAAGCCGTGACGGCGCTTGCGCACCAGTTTGCTGGGTTGATAAGTCCGCTTCACGGGTTTTTCTCCGCTGACCGGGCAATTTGCCTGTAGAATTGATGATAAAGTCCGGAAGATGCTGCCCAAAATGGGCCTTTTTCGGCCCCAAGAGAGCCGCTCCCGGCGTCACACCGGGTCATCGCGGACAATTGGCCGGCTTATAAGCGAGCGCCTTCTTTTCGTCAACGCCGCACAAGAGCTCAATTCCGGCGAATATCGCTGTTTGTGCGGGGTTTTTAACCCTTGAGGTAGCGACTCGCCAGATCTGCGCTTACATCCGACCTTGGCAGATTGACGATCTGTAATTTGACCGCGCTGGGGGCGGGCCGCATCTTCATACGCGCCAACACCCTTCACCCGGCGACATCTTTCATCCGGCAAAGGCAGCGAGGGCGAATTTCGTGGCAGCGACAGACCTCCAGCCGATCCAGGATGGGGATCAGCGGGACCCGCCGGCGGCGCTGCCGCGCGGGACGCGCGGACTTGGGCTGTCCGGCAAGCTGCTGCTGCTCACCGTTCCCCTGGTGATGATCGCGGCCATCCTGCTCTACGTACCGGCCATCGCCAACTTCTGGGTCAACCGGCTCAACGACCGCGTCGCCGCGGCCAACACGGCGGCGCTGGTGCTCGATGCGGCGCCGCTCGGCATGGTTCCCGATTCGCTGTCGCGCGAGATCCTGAAAAGCATCAATGCGCGCGCCGTCGCCATCAAGATGGGCCAGCAGCGCCGTCTGCTCGCCAGTGACAATCTGCCCGCGGCGATCGAGCACGACATCGACCTGCGCGACATGACGGCGTGGGAGGCGATCACCGGCTCGTTCCGGATGATGCTGGAGACCGGCAACCAGGCCATCCGGATCGTCGGGCCGGGCGTCGGCAACGCCCAGTTCATGGAGATCGTCACCGACGAGCTGCCGCTGCGGCAGTCGATGTACCGCTTCTCCCGCAACGTCGTGGTGGTCGCGCTGATCATCGCGGTGCTGACCGCGGGCCTCGTCTATCTCGCCATGCATTATCTCTTCGTGCGCCCGATGCGGCGGCTGACCGCGAGCCTGGTCGGCTTCCACGAAAATCCCGAGAGTTCGGCGGGGATCATCGTGCCCAGCCAGCGCAGCGACGAGATCGGGGTTGCCGAGCGCGAATTGTCGGACATGCAGCGCGACCTGATGTCGATGCTGCATCAGAAGAGCCGGCTCGCCGCCCTCGGCCTCGCCGTCTCCAAGATCAATCACGATCTGCGCAACCTGCTGGCCTCGGCGCAACTCCTGTCCGACCAGCTCGCCAGCGTGCCGGATCCGCGGGTGCAGCGCTTTGCGCCAAAACTCGTCCGTTCGCTCGAGCGCGCCATCGCCTTCTGCCAGTCGACCTTGTCTTACGGCCGCGCCCAGGAAGCCGCGCCCGACCGGCGCATGATCATGATCGAGCCGGTGGTGCTGGAGGTGCGCGAGACCGCTGGCCTTGCCTCCGACGCCTCGATCGCCTGGGTCGCCGCGATCGAGCGCGGGCTCGCGGTCGACGCCGATCCCGACCAGCTCTTCCGCGTGCTGCTCAACCTCGTCCGCAACGCCGCCCAGGCGCTGGAAAGCCATGCGTCCGCTGAGGGCGGCGCGCAGCAGATCCGGATCACGGGAAAACGCGAGGGCGCGGTCGCCATCATCGAGGTCTCCGATACCGGCCCTGGCGTGCCGCAGAGGACCCGCGAACATCTGTTCGAGGCGTTCCAGACCTCCGGCCGTCCCGGCGGCAGCGGACTCGGCCTTGCCATCGCCGCCGAGCTGGTCCGCGCCCATGGCGGCGACATCCATCTGGTCGAAGGCACCATCGGTGCCACCTTCCGGATCGTCATCCCCGACCGCCCCGTAGAACTGCTCTCCGTCCGCAACGAGCGGGCGCGGGCGTAGGTCGGCCAGCGGCCGAGTGCGGAAACCGTCATGTCCCAGCAAAATCTCCCCAATCCGGACCTTGCCAATTGGGGCAAGAGCGGTTAGTCAAAGCGCTCTTTCGCACCCCTCCGGCGTAGCCGGGGGCTGCCTGCGGGCCATGCCCGCACTGTCAGCGAAAAACGCGCCCGTAGCTCAGCTGGATAGAGCATCAGACTACGAATCTGAGGGTCGGACGTTCGAATCGTTCCGGGCGCGCCATTTACGCCAAAGCACGATATGGACAGCCTGCGGCTACCGTTCGACGCAAACGCTCTTGATCTCCGCCATTTTTCCCGCAGCTCGCGCGCTGTTTGACCAGCTATATAGCTCTGATTTGGTCTGGTTGGCGCTGAAGTAGCAGTCATTAGCTCGCCGCAACCGACCTTTCACGGCGGCCGCGATCATGCGACGTCACGGTTCTCTATGCGGTACCACCTCGAAGATCAGGCAGGTCGTGCTCGCCTGGGCGAAAAGCCTGCCACTCGCATCCGTCAAGCTCGCTTCCGCCATCGCTGTCTGGCGGCCCAGATGGATGACGCGCCCCACCGCCTTCATTGGTCCGGAGTCGCGATCGACGCCCCGGAGGTAATTCACCTTGATCTCCAGCGTCGTGTACGCCCGTCCGAAGGGAAGCTTGGTGTGGACGGCGCAGCCCATTGCCGAGTCGAGAACCGTGGCGATTATGCCGCCATGGACTGAGCCGATCGGATTGTATTGCGACTCTTGCGGCTTCAGAACCATTTCAACGCTGCCATCCCCAACTCGGTCGATGCTGAACTCGACCAGACGGCAGATCGGCGGGAGCGGAACGTCGCCTCGAAGCATAGCTTCGAGGAAATCTCGCCCGCTCATCGTCTGACCTGCTGCGGCCAAGGCTTGCGGATCGTCCCAGCGAATTGTGCGCTCGCGCGGGAGCTGTGCGGATAGCGTTGGCATGTCGATCATCCAGCCAGGACGACTTTACCAAACGGTCGATCCTCGATCAGATGGCGCAGGGCTTCGCCCGCTTCACCGAGGAGATAGACCCGCTCGACGACAGGTTTGACTGATCCGCCCACGATCAACGGAATGATGTCCCGCCATGCCGCGGCAACGACGAGCGGTGACTGGGCGAACAAAGAGAAACCGCTCATACGCGCGCCTTTCCAGATCAGGTCTGTCACATCGATCGTGGTCTTGCGTCCGGCGGAATAGCCCAGCGTAATCAGGACACCGCCGAGTGTGAGGGTGCTCAGCGCCTCACTGGTCACGGTGCCGCCGATGCCATCGATAACGATGTCGACCCCCTTGCCGTCCGTTATCCGGCGTACGCCGTCGGCAAGATCTTCCGCGGAAAGGTCAATCACGTCTTCGAAGCCAAGCTCGCGTGCTCTGGCAGCTTTCGCAGCGCTGCCGGCCGTTGAAATCACCTTGCCGGCGCCCTGTGCCCGCGCGAGCTGATAGGTCGCGTTGCCCACCGACCCACCGATTGCCGGAGCCAGCACCGATTTGCCCGGTTTGAACCCTGCGAGCGTCAGCGTGATCTGCGCCGTCAGATAGGCCACCGGGAGGCTGGCCGCGACGACATTGTCGATCGCGTCGGGCACGAGCGTTGCATCTTTGGGGCTCACCAGCAGCCATTCTTGCCATGCGCCATTTTCGCGAACGCCATAGGGACCGGCGAACATCACGCGACTTCCCACCGCAAAACCGGAGTCGCCGGCATCCTCGATCACGCCGACACCTTCATTGCCGAGCACCAATGGCGCCTTCGCCCGGGGCAGCCCACCCGACAGAATTGTGTGATCAAGCGGCGTGACGCCGGCGGCCGTGACGCGAACCAGCAACCTGTCCTTTGCGGGTTTCGGTTTGAGCAATTCGATCTGCCGCAGCCCGCCATAGCCGGAGAACGTTTCCGCCTGCATCGCACGCATCGATATTTCTCCATTAAAGTTACAGACCTGTTAGTAACTTTTATATTACGGACAGGTCTGTAACTTTGTCAAACGATAAGTCATCAAAGCGAGAGCAAGCGGATATGGAGACAGTAATCCGACCCCGGCGGGGCGCCCCGCCAAAGGGCGAAGTGAGCGCCCGCGAGCGTATCCTTGCGACGGCAAGCGAATTGTTTTACCGCGAAGGCATCCGCGCCATCGGCGTAGACACGGTCGTCGAGCGATCCGGTGTCTCGAAGACGAGTCTCTATCGCCTTTTTGAATCGAAGGACGCCTTGATTGCTGCCTTCGCCGCCGAACAGGATCGGTTGTTCTGGGCGTGGTGGGATCGTATTGAAGACCAGCACGCGGGTGATCCACGCGCTATTTTCGAGGCTTTGCTATCCGGTATCGCAAAGCGGATCACGCACCCCGCCTATCGCGGTTGTCCGTTCCTCAACCTAGCGACGGAATTTCCTGACGAAAACCATCCGGGCCGGGTCATCGCCCGGCGCAACAAGAAGGAAATGCGGACGAGGCTCGCGGTCGTGCTTGGCAAACTTGGCGTCGGTGATCCCAACCGCACCGCGTCACAAATAGCGCTGATCATTAACGGCGCATACGTCACGGGCCTCATCGCACAACCGGCTGATCTGAGGGGCGACCTCACCGATGCCGTCATCAAGTTATTGGTCCAATGATTTCATCGCTTGAGCGCGCTAAATCACAGGCGATCACATGTCTTCGGGTTCTGACGTGATTTTGGATACAGCATCATTGCGCCGCGGCGAAGCAATAGTGCCCATCTTCATCGGCCGTGGCGCGCCATTTCGGAATACGCGATCAGCGCCGATTTCCCCACCCGACCCGTTCGGTTTCATCCCCAGCGGCGTCCGCGATTTCGCGATTACAACTCGCTGCACTGCTTCCAGGATTGCGCGTGCCGTAACAAAGCCCGCTTTAGCGCCGTCCAACTTCCTGCGCCGCCGGATCCGAACCGAGCCCCTTGCTCGTCAGCAAACGGTTGAACTGATCCGCGAAGAAAAGCTGCCCGTTCGGCGCCGTGATCGAAACCACAAAACCATTCACCGCGTGCTTGCGGGCCAGGATCACCGCAACGATCGCGCTGTCACGGAAATCCACGGTGCGGCAGTCGTCTTTAATAGCTTCGATAATAAATGTCATTTGGCCCATGACCACAATTGGCACGCGCCAATTGCGCGCCGGGCAACTCAACCTCGTATCGGTGAAAATGATATTCCCGACAAGCCAGCTATTGACCCGATGGAACCGCGGCCATACCCATATTGGGGGAAACAGCAGACCGGTCCTGCCTCACGCGGTGCGCCACGGAGACATAACCGGCTTGCAACCGTCTTGTGGGCGTTGGACCGGAAATCCGTAGAAGCGGGCACTGGTGATGGTTGGTACGGCGAAAGACGAGGACATCGCGGCGGACTTGATCCGAACCGTCTCCCGCCACTCGTTGGCTTACATGCTGTGCGCAGCCAGCGAAATGTTCCGCCACTACGATTTCGATCCGCTGGACTTGATGATCATTCATGCGGTCTTGAACGCCAACGTTCTCAAGATCATGAAGAACCCCGAACTGGACCGGCAATTTGGCAGCATCCAGGCGGTTGAGCCGGACAAGATCAAGCAGGGCGTTTCCCGTGCTGCCCTGTCCCGCTTTTTCGGTCTGCCTATCGAAACCGTCCGGCGGCGCGCCGATCGCTTGAAGAAGCAAGGCATTTTCCGCGAGACCGACCAGGGACTGATCGTAACCGAAGCCAACCAGTTCAAGTTCGGCAATAATCACGAGCTGCAGAGAACCAACATGCTCCTGGTGCGGAAATTCCTCCGTGACCTGACGGAAGCGGGCGTCGAGCTTCCCGGCGGGATTTGACGGCCGGATCCGGCGTTTGTTTGCCCGCGGCATCATGGCGCGAAGGCGGGACAATCCGGTTGGATCTCGTTCGCGCATCGCTGCCGTGTGAGGTTCAGCACGCAAGGTCACCTGTAATCTGACCGCTCTCCGCGCAGGGCCGTGCGTCGTCTCTTAACGAACCGTTTACGGAGCTACGCGGTCGCCGTAACCGCGGGTTAACCATGGATATTTACGGTGTAGCAAGTCTCTAGGCTGTGCCTGTCAGTTGATTTCGAGTCCAATTCCATGGCGTTCGGTAGAAGCGCATCTCCGCGAAGCATCGCCCCGACGGAGCCCGCGGCTTCGTGGGAAGCGCCGCGGGCTGCGGCGGCGACGCCCGACAACACCGCACCCGCGCTGATCAAGGGATCGCTGACCCTCACCGGCGCGTTCTCTTTCCTGCGCGAGAACGGCCGGCGCATCCTGATGCTGGCGCTGGCACTTTTCGCGCTCGGCCTCGTCGTGCTGATGGTGCTGCCGGTCCGGTATGCCGCGACGGCGCTCGTCGTGGTCGATCCCCGCGAGCTGCGCGTGACCACGGATCAGGACGTGCTGCCTGGCATCGGCCAGGACGCCGCTGCGCTTCAGAGCCAGATCGAGATCGCCAAGTCGGACGGCTTTCTCCGGCCCCTGATCGAGAAGCTCAAGATCGCCGACGACGAGGATATCGCAGGCGGTCATACCGACATGACGCGCCTGCTCGAAAAACTCCGCAGCCGTCTCGATATCTCGCGTCGCGGCCTGACTTACGTCATCGCCATCTCGTTCACCTCGAACAGTGCGGAGCGGGCGGCTTATTATGCCAACGCCATCGCAGAGGCGTTCGTCGCGACCCAAAGCCGCGTCCGCAGCGATGCGACGGACGAGGCGGCCGACTGGCTCAAGGACCGGCTGAAGGCGCTGAACGAGCGCCTGCGCGTCTCGGAAGACGCCGTCGCAGCCTTCCGGCTCGAGCACAAGATCCTCAATGCCGGCAAGGATTCCACCACCCAGCAATTGCGGGTGACTGACCTGAACCAGCAGGTCTCCGCGGCTCGCGCGCGCACCGAGGAAGCCAAGGCGCGTTACGAGCAGGTGCAGCGCGATCTCAAGGCGAATGTCGAAGGTCCGGTGAAGCAGGATCTCCTGAGCATGCTGCGCGCGCAGCGCTCGACCCTGAACGACCAGATCGCACAGAAGAAGGCGGTCTACGGCGACCGCCATCCTGATCTTGCGATTTCCTACAGCCAGTTGGCTGACATCAACAGACAGATCGAGGTCGAGCGGAAGAAGAACATCGACACCGCGAAGTCCGAATACGAGGCCCAGCTCGAGCAGCAGGCCGCGCTGGAAAAGCAGCTCAAGGCGGTCGAGACGCAGATGCTGGTGGACGGCCAGGCGCTCGTGAAGCTGCAGGAACTGCAGCGCGATGCCGACGCCAACAAGAACATCTACGAGCAGTTTTTGTCGCGGTTCAAGACGACCAACGAGCAGCGTCAGCTTCAGAGCTCGCAGACCAAGATCGCTTCGCCCGCAATCCCGCCGCTGCGCTCGACGCGTCCGCCGCTCGCGCTGCTGCTCGCCGCGCTCGCGATCGGCTCGCTGCTGACGTCAACCGCTGCGGTTGCGGCAATGACGAGCATGTCCGACAAGTCCGATCCTGCCGAGGCTCCGGCTCCAACGCCCGCGCGAGCGGAGGCGAGGGAGAGGTCCAAGCGGCAAGCCCAGCGTCCGGCTCCGGCCGTGCAGCAACCCGAGGCGATGCCGAACCTTCCGGTCTGGTCCCGCATTCCCGAACTGGTGTCGGGAGCGGCGCCCAACACTGTGTGGCAACGACCGATTGCCGCAACAGCCGAGCTCGATCTCGGCGCTTACTTGCGTCCGCTGCTCGAGCGTATCGATCATGCCCCGGTGCGCGGCTGCAAGGTCGCACTCGTGCTGTCGGTCGGCAAGAGCGCCGGCGGCAACACCGTTGCGCGCTCCCTCAACCGCGCGGCGGTCAATCGCGGGATGATGAGCGTGCTGATAAGGCTGCAGCCGGAATTTGCGGGCGCCCAGCCACCGGTGACCGAATGGCAGGACGGCTCCACCACTGCGGGGCTCCAGTCGATCGACGAGCTGCTGAGCGCCGGCAGGAAGGCCAATGCGCGGCCGGAGGACGACATTCGCTCGGAGTTCGACCTGATCATCGTCCATGCGAACAATCTTGCCTTGCAGCCAGATGCGATCGCGCTCGCCGCGCACGCGGACCTGATCATCCCGGTGGTGCGCGCCGGCGAGCTCGGTTCGGCGGCGATGCGACGGGTGACCGCCGCGCTGGCGAAGTACGACACCATCGCGACCGGCCTCGTCGTCAATCATGCGCCCGCGGGCTCTGCCGCGCCTCATCCCGACGGCGGCGCGCTTAGCAGGGCGGTTTGACGATGGCGACGCCGTGCCGTCGTCTGCTCCTTGCCACGATCTTGCTGTCCACGTTCTTGATGCCAACGCCGCTTGCCTCAGCGGCATCGGCCGAAACTTGCGTGCCTGTTCCGCAGACTGTTGCGCCGGACAGGCTCGCCGCGCTGTCGCGCGGGTTCAATGCCGACGGCTGGATCAATGGCGAAAAATCCGCGCCTCCAACGCGCGAGTTGCTGCAGCAGCTTCGCAAGGCGGGGATGAGTCATGTCCGCTTGCCGGTGCCGGCCGAGCGCGTGATGCTGCGTTTCGCCTCGAAAGCGGACCGCGATGAGACGCTGCGGGCGCTCGACAAGGCATTGAAGCTGCTCATCTCGCTCGGCTATTCAATCTCCGTCGATCTTCATCCCGGCGATCGTTTCAATCGCCTGCACAAGGACGACGCCGACGCGTCGCTGCGCGAGCTCGAGGATGCGTGGGGCACGCTCGCCCGGGTCATTCAATCTTTTCCGGCCGACCGCGTCTTCGCCGAGCTGCTCAATGAGCCCGACATCGAAGCCGACAGATGGCAAAAGCAGGTCGAAACGCTCGCCGCCTTCGTTCGCCAATTGCTTCCCGCGACGACGCTGATCGTCGGCCCGGTCGACTGGCAACGCGCGGACTCGCTGCCGCGGTTTCGCCCGTTGCCGGATCCAAACGTCGTCTACGCCATCCATTTCTACGATCCCATGGTGTTCACACACCAGGGCCACTGGGACGTGCAGGATCCGCTGCACGACATCACGGATCTGCCTTATCCGATCAGCGCCGGCGATCCCGGGGTTCAGGCGCTCCGCCGGGACTTGCAGGACAGAGGGGCGACGAAGGCGCTCGGCATGCTCGACACGGCGATTGCCGCCGCCAGGGACAAGCCGGATGTCAGCCGCTGGCTCGCGCCCGCGGTCGCGTGGCAGCAACGATTTCCGCGGCCGATCATCATCAACGAATTTGGCGTGTTGAAAGCCGCAGCGCCCCGGGACAGCCGCGTGCGCTGGCTCGCGGCTGTGACCGCACATGCGCGGGCGCATTGCTGGGGCTGGGCGCATTGGGAGCTGGCGCAGGGATTCGGCCTGCTCGAAAGCGGCACCGGCAAGCCCGATCCCGACGTCATGCGCGCGCTGCTCGGCGCCGCGAAGCCGGGCCGGCGCTGAACCCGGTCCGCCATCGTTAACGAATCCTTACCCATCCTGCCGCTATCGTGGCCGCCGCGCTGCGCCAAAGGACGAGTCATGAGTGGCGGGACCTCACCCCATCTTCAAACTGTGCAGGCGGGCTGTCCCGAGCCTTCGCGTTCGCCTTGGCGCGAGCTGATCCCGACGCTCTGCATCGCCATCGCAACGATCGGCTTTGTGCCGGTCCTGCACGTGGCGAGCCCGGTCCTGTCTCTGACCGTCGAAGTTCTCGTCGCCATTGCCATCGTGGTTGCGGTTCCAACCTACGCGCCGGCGATCGCGGTCTTCGTCCTGTTCTTCCAGAACCTGTTCGTCTCGATCCTGTCGCCGCTGATTTCGGCGCCGTCCGACCTGGACTTCATCAAAGGCTATAATTTTCTCGTCTGCTCCGTGATGTGGCTGACGACATTTGGGTTGTATGTCGCCGGCCAAAGGAGCCGGTCGACCGAGGTCAATCAGATCATGCGTTGGGGTGTCGTGACCCTCGCCGTGGTGTCGTTGTATTTCGCGATCGGCTTCGTCCAGGATGGCCAGGCGGCAACGGTCTATCTGCGCAATATCGTGCTGCCGCTGTTCCTGTTCCAGCTCTCGCTGCTGACGGCCGCGACCTATGAGGTTCGCGCCACGCCGTTCCTGGTGACGCTTGGAGCCATTCTGATCCTGTGCGGATACGTCGAGTTTGCGTTTCGGGATTTCTGGCTGGCCATCACGAACGGCTACACGTTCTGGGGTTTCGACGAGCTCAAGGCGGCCCGTTCCGGCGTTTGGGAAGCCGAGATGCGCGCCACCGGCAACGTGCCGGTCGATCTGAAGGATCGCTTCAGCTTCGACTTTCTCAATACGCCCCTGCTCGAAGGGTTCGGCCTGTCGAAGATCCTCCGCATCCACGGACCGAATATGCACCCGATCAGCTTCGCGTACGGGATCGCGTTTTTCGGGCTTTTCCTGTTTTCGGTAGGGCGTCCGTTTCTGGCCCTCGTGGCGTTGCCGCTGCTGATCGTTTGCAGCGTGAAGGGAGCGCTCATCGTGGTGGTGTTCGTCGCCACGGCCTGGATATCGACCCGTCTGCTCGGCGCCGTGGTGACGCTATGGCTCGGCTTCGTGGCCTTGATCGTGTTTGCAATTGCCGCGATCCGCGTCGGCTTGCAGATCGGCGACTATCACGTTCTCGGCCTCATGGGCGGCTTGAACGGATTTCTCGAAAAGCCGTTTGGCCGCGGCTTGGGCGTTGGCGGCAATCTGTCGGATGACTATTTCTCGATCGATTGGAGCGCCGCGCAGGCCGCCGGAACGACGAACGGCGCCGTCGAGAGTGCGATCGGCGTCCTGCTATACCAAATGGGCATCGCCGCCCTCGTTCCGCTGGCGTTTCATTTCGCGGTGGCGCTGAAGGCCTGGCGTCTTTATGCATTCTCTGGATATTTGACGCAGGGGCTCGCGGGCTTCGGCGTCATGGTCGTGCTGCTGAATGGATTGTTTCAGGAAGAGGCCTTGTTCGCGCCGCTGGCGCTGGGGCTCATGCTCTCGCTCACCGGGCTGGTCATCGGCAGCCACATCAGGGCGCAGACGGTCTCCGTTCCGGATGACGACCCGGAGCGGCTGGCACACTACCAGGCCGCGACGTAGCCCGTAGCTCACCAGCCGACGGTCACCCAAGCCTGCGCCTTTTTCCGCCATTCGTCGTCGAAGCGGGCCGCGATGTCCTTTGCCGCGTCGTGCGAGAGAAGCTGCTCGATAGCGGATGTCTCGATGTCGCCAATATCGGGAACGCCGGTGTATCCGAGATTGGCAAGCCGCTTGGCAAAGGGCGGGTGCGTCGCGTCCGGATCGTGCTCGCGCGTCAGGCCGGCGACGGCAGCCGCGGTCATCGGCTCAGGCGCCCTGATGTCCCCGAGCTGGTTCAAGACGCGCTCGAAAGGCGGGCGGGGTGCATGGATGGCGCCCAGCACCTCTTTCTCCAGTAGGGGCGTAGATGAGATCGGTGAGACGCGTTCCGCACGCCTCCATCAGGATCAGCGCCCGCGCCATCTCGGCGCGGCCAACTTGTTCGGCGGCCCCGAGATCGGCGTAAAGCTCGTTCTCTCGCGACAGGGTGCGATATTCCCTCTCGAGCCATTCGAGCATGGAGCGGAGCAGGGCTCGGGCAATGCGTCCCGTGATGGTGTGGTTCGGATCGGCGTAGAACAGCACGTTCTCGGAGGCCGCGATGAAATCCGAAAGGTTGATGCTTCCCGAGGTATGGCGAAGCCGGGCATGGGCCACTTCATGGGCGATGACCGCGCGAACTGCACGCTCATCCAGGATGATCAGCAGTGGCAGGCCGACGATCATCGTGATCTGACGCCCGAACAGCCCGGCGTATCGGCTGACCTCGCTGATCGATGCGTTGAAATTGGTGTCGATCCGCAAGCTGCGGTTGGATCGGACGAAGCCATGGTCGAGCTCCTTCCACGCCGCCCAGAGGCCTGGGGCGGTCTCCTCGCTCGCCTCGAAACTCCGATGCTTTGGCGTGGGCAGGAGCAGCAGGCCAATGGCGACCGCCACCGCGGCCGTGAATATGGAGAACACGATTGGTGCGGTCGCCAGCGTCGCGACCGTGTAACGATCCATTGCCATCAGCCAGACAGCCAGCATCACGCAGGCCAGTGCCACGACCGGAAGAACGGCGTAGCGGCCAAGACGCAGGATGATCGTCAGGGCAAGGCGTCTCATCAGCGCTTCGAGAGCGGAGCGATTCGAATCACGCCTTGCCGCACGACCCGTTGCTCTGATGCAGGCTGGCGACGTCCGCGCGACCCTGGTCCTCAGTGACCTGGATCAGCGTGATCGCGCCTGGTGTCACGATCCCCATCTGCGGCTGGGCGGAGAGATAGGTCGTGCTGCCGGCGCGCAGATCGACGCTCATCTTCTCGCTGCCCTGTCCGAACAGATTCGTGCTCAGCGGCAGATTGTTGACGGCGACCTCGTGGGGGCCCGGAGGCAGCTCGCACGCCACGAAACCTGCGGCCTGGCTGCCGCCAATCACGCGCCCATCGACCACATAGTTGGGCTGAACCGCAAATCCCAGCGCCGAGGTCCGATAGACCACAAGCCGTGCAGTATTTGACTTGACGTTGTCAGTGAGAGCCGCACTGCCCATCGGCCCCGATGCGCAGCCCGCAAGACACGCGGCCACGACCAGAGCCCCCAGATAACCACCCCGCATTTTCGCCCCTGATGAATTCCAAATCCCCGGCGGCATCATTGTCAGGGTAGTGACTGAAGTCAACCGCGACTTCAGGTCGTGCGACTGCGGCTCCCGTCGGGGTCACACGGGCCTGGCTTTGCCCTTCCCGTCACCTCCATCCGAGCGCCGGCGCCACATGCGTCAAGATCGCCTCGATCGCATGCGCGCAATAGTCCACGCCCAGCTGGTTCGGGATCGTGAGCAGCAACGTATCCGCCTCCGCGATCGCCTCGTCCTGCCGGAGCTGCTCAATCAGCGCATCCGGTTCAGCCGCGTAGCTCCGGCCGAAGATCGCCCGCGTCCGCGGGTCTATGAAGCCGATCTGGTCTTCGCCGCCGCGCTCGGAGCCGAAATAGGCGCGGTCGCGATCGTCGATCAGCGCGAAGATGCTGCGGCTGACGGACACGCGGGGCTCGCGGCTGTGGCCGGCTTCCTTCCACGCCGCGCGATAGGCGCGAATCTGGGCGGCCTGCTGCACATGGAAGGCCTCGCCGGTCTCGTCATTCTTCAGCGTCGAGCTCTGCAAATTCATGCCGTGCTTTGCGGCCCACACCGCAGTCCCGTTCGAGCCGGCGCCCCACCAGATCCGTTCGCGCAGCCCTGGCGCATGCGGCTCGAGGCGCAACAACCCCGGAGGGTTTGGAAACATCGGCTGCGGATTGGGTTTTGCAAAGCCCTCGCCGCGAAGCAGGTCCAGAAAGACCTCCGCATGGCGCCGACCCATGTCGGCATCGCTCTGGCCCTCGGCCGGCTGATAACCGAAATAACGCCAGCCATCGATCACCTGCTCGGGCGAGCCGCGGCTGATGCCGAGCTGGAGCCGGCCGCCGGCGATGAGATCGGCGGAGCCTGCATCCTCCACCATGTAGAGCGGATTCTCGTAGCGCATGTCGATCACGGCCGTGCCGATCTCGATTGTGCTGGTCTTCGCGCCCACCGCCGCCAGCAGCGGGAAGGGGGAGGCAAGCTGCCGCGCGAAATGATGCACGCGGAAATAGGCGCCGTCGGCGCCGAGCTCTTCCGCCGCAACCGCAAGCTCGATGGATTGCAGCAGCGTGTCCGCAGCCGAGCGGGTCTGCGATTGCGGCGAGGGCGTCCAGTGCCCGAAGGAGAGGAATCCGATTTTTTTCATGGGCGTCATTTAATGATGGCAGGGGTGGCGTCAACCGCCGGCGCCGGCGGTACGGGTATGCGACGAGGCCGGCGCGAAGTGCCCGGCGCGTTCGACCAGGAGATTCAGGAAGCTTCGCGCGCGCAGCGACATCCACTGCGTCTCCGGATAGACCGCATGCAGGGGCAGTGCGGCGATGGCGTAGTCCGGAAGCAGATGCTCGAGCTCGCCGCTGCGAAGGCCGTCCGCCGCGTTCCACTCGGGCAGGATGGCGATGCCGAGATGATGCATCGTCGCCTCCTGCATCGCGTCGGCATCGTCGACGTGGATGGGGCCGTTGATGGACGCGACGTGACGGCCATGCTCGGATTCGAAGGCCCATTGCTGCGCCGGCGTCATGCGCGAATAGACGATGCACTGGTGTGAGCCGAGGTCATCCGGCGTCCGCGGCATCAGGCGGCCGTGCAGATAGGTGGGCGTCGCGACCAGATAGCGCTGCACGGTGCCGAGCCGGCGGGCGACAAGCGTGCTCGCCTCCAGGTTTCCGATCCTCAGCGCGAGTTCGATGCCTTCTTCCACCAGATTGACGAAGCGCTCGCTGAAGCGGATGTCGACCCGAACCTCCGGATAATTCCGGACATATTCGGCGATGACCGGCATCATGTAGCGTCGTCCGAACGACGACGGCACGCCGATCCGGAGCGTGCCGGTGGGGCGGGGCGCTGCCTGTTCGACGCTCGATCGCGCCATGTCGAAGCTCTCCAGGATCTGCCGCGCGAGATCGTAGATCCGGTGCGCCTCTGCCGTCGGCTTCAGCGTGCGCGTCGTGCGCAAGAACAGCTGCGTGCCGAATTCGTCTTCCAGCATCGCGATACGCTTGCTGATGGCGGGCTGGCCGATGCCGAGCTCCTTGGCCGCAGCCGAGAAGCTGCCGCTCTCGAGCGTGCGAACGAAAGCACGGAGGCAATCGATCCGGTCCATAATTCATTCCGATCTGGAATAAATTATATCCCATTTATTCCGTGGTGTGCAACACAGCGGGCGGCTAGGCTTCCTCAAAACGAACAATCACAGGGGAGGACATGACGGTGGCACGCAACATCGGAATCATCGGCGCCGGAATCGCCGGGCTGCATCTCGCGCTCTACCTGCAGAAGCATGGCGTCGACGCTACTGTCATCACCGACCGGCAGCCCGAGGATTATCGCAATATCCGGCTGCTCAACACCGTCGCGCATCATCACGTGACGATCGCGCGCGAGGACTATCTCGGCGTCAATCACTGGACCGATCCGAAGGACCACTATTACTACCACGATCACGTCTTCAATTTCCCGCAGCCGCTGAGCTTTCGCGGTGACTTCTCGAAGCCAAGTCGCGCCGTCGACTACCGGATCTATCTTCCGGCGTTGATGAAGGATTTCGTCAGCCGCGGCGGCAGGATCGAATACCGCCGCATCGAAGAGCGCGATATCCGTCCGCTGGTCGCCCGCTTCGACCTGCTGGTCGTCTCGACCGGCAAGGGACCGCTCGGCCAGCTCTTCACCTACCGTCCGGAGCACACGCCTTATTCGCAGCCGCAACGGCGCCTATGCGTGGGGCTCTACACCGGCGTGCGGCAGCCCGATCCCATGAATGTCACTCTCTCGGTGTCACCCGGGCACGGCGAGATGATCGTGATTCCGACCGTCACCTTCGGCGGTGTTGCCAATGCGCTGCTGATGGAAAACGTGCCGGGCGGCGACATGGAAGAGCTGGCGACGCTCAGCTACGACGAGAACCCGAAGCACTTTTTGAAGGTGCTGCTGGGCAAGCTGGAGAAGCACCATCCGACGACCTACGACCGCATCGATACGGCGCGGTTCGATCTGGCCCAGCCGCAGGATCTGCTGCAAGGCGGCGTGGTGCCGACGGTGCGCAACACGGTGGTCGAGTTCGACGACGGCAAATGCGCGATCGCGCTCGGCGACGTCCATGCCATTGTCGATCCCATGATGGGCCAAGGCGCCAATATCGCTTCCTATGCCGCCTTCGTGCTCGGCGAGGAAATCGTCCATTCCGACGCGCTCGACGCTCGGCTTTGCGAGAAGATCGATCTGAAGCGGCAGGATCGCGTGCTGGCGGCGTCGCGCTGGACCAACGTGATGCTGCAGCCGCCGACGGACGCGCTCGGCATGCTGATCGGCGCGATGAGCCAGAATCCCGCGCTGGCAAACGAGTTCACCGAGAACTTCAACTTCCCGGACCGTCAATGGGACCGCATCTCGACACCGCAGCGCATCCAGGCCTGGATCGAATGCATGTCGGCGCCGCCCGAGCCCGTCAGAGCGATTGCGTGACGAACGATGGCGCGACGCTCTTCCACCTCACGAGCGGATACTGAGATGCAGCGCGCCAGTCCCGCGTCGTTTCGCGAAGCCGCCTCGCGCTTTGCGACCGGCGTTGCGGTGCTGACTGCGCTGGACGAGCACGGCCGTGTCTGCGGCATGACTGCGAACAGCTTTGTCACCGTCAGCCTGTCGCCGCCGACCGTGCTGGTTTCCATCAGGCCCGGCCGGATGCACCGCGCGATCTCGGCCACGGCGCGCTATTGCGTCAACGTCCTGCCCGACCATGGCCGCGACCTGTCGCGGCATTTCGCGAGCCAGCCGAACACCGGCGCCAGTCCGGACTACGACATCGTCGACAGCCTGCCGCGCCTTCGGGAATGCATCGCCTGGTTCGCCTGCGAGGTCACCCGGCACGTCGATGTCAGCGACCACACGCTGATCATCGCCGAAGTCTCGACCTGCGACCACCGCGACACCACGCCACTGGTGTTCTTTTCCAGCCGGTATCATCGAGGGGCGGGGGTGCCGGTGGAGAGGTGAGGGGGGCGGGACGCGGTGTGAAGCTGAAGGATATCGATACGGAGTAGCGGTTGGGGCTCGCCCTGCCACGCGTGCCGCGACAATGGCACCCTGCGCCTGTTTTGCCCGACGAGTCAATATTTCGCAAAAAACTAATTTTAGTTTTCCGTTGTCTCGCCCGCCGGATTCAGCGGATTCGCAAAGCGTCTAAGCCATTGATCCCGCTCATGCCGGCTACTGTGCATGGGGTTGTTTTCGAGGTTTCTGTTTTGAGGGCACGACAGTGCGAGGTTGAATCGGACCTGATCCGGCTCGCCCGCTACTTCATCACCCGCAGGCCCTTGGTCGTGAACCGCTGGGTCTTACCGTCTGGACGAACCGGCCGCCGCGTGCCGGCGGCCTTGCCGGTGCCGGGCGGCTGGTGCGCGGGGACCAGCTGGTCCGGACGCGAGCCGATCAGATCGGCGCGGCCCATCTCCTTCAGCGCCTCACGCAGCACCGGCCAATTGTCGGGGTCGTGGTAGCGCAGGAACGCCTTATGCAAGCGGCGCTGGCGCAGGCCCTTGATCGCCTCGACCTTGTCGCTGCCGCCTCGGCGCACGCCGCGCAGCGGGTTGACGCCGGTGTGGTACATCGCCGTCGCGGTCGCCATCGGCGAGGGCAGGAAGGTCTGCACCTGGTCGGCGCGATAGCGGTTCTTCTTCAGCCACAGCGCGAGGTTCATCATGTCCTCGTCGGTCGTGCCCGGATGCGCCGCGATGAAATACGGGATCAGGTAATATTTCTTGCCGGCCTGTTCGGCCGCGGCATCGAACATCCGCTTGAACTGGTTGTAGGCGCCGATGCCGGGCTTCATCATCTTGTCGAGCGGTCCGCGCTCGGTATGTTCGGGCGCGATCTTCAGATAGCCGCCGACGTGATGGGTGACGAGCTCCTTGATGTATTCGGGGCTCTCGACCGCGAGGTCGTAGCGCACGCCGGAGGCGACCATCACCTTCTTGATGCCCTTGGTCTCGCGCACCTTGCGATAGAGCCGGATCAGATCGTCATGCGAGGTGTTGAGGTTCGGGCAGATCTCGGGGAACACGCAGGACGGCCGGCGGCACGCGGCCTCGACCTTCGGGTCCTTGCACGCCATCCGGTACATGTTGGCGGTGGGACCGCCGATGTCCGAGATCACGCCGGTGAAGCCGGGCGTCTTGTCGCGGATCTTCTCGATCTCGCGCAGGATCGAGCCCTCGGAGCGGTTCTGGATGATGCGGCCCTCGTGCTCGGTGATCGAGCAGAAGGTGCAGCCGCCAAAACAGCCGCGCATGATCGTCACCGAGAATTTGATCATGTCCCACGCCGGGATCTTCGCGTCACCGTAGGACGGATGCGGCGCGCGCGCATAGGGAAGATCGTAGACCGCGTCCATCTCCTCGCTGGTCAGCGGGATCGGCGGCGGGTTGAGCCAGAGGTCGCGGTCGCCGTGACGCTGCACCAGCGGCCGCGCATTGCCGGGATTGCTCTCCCGGTGCAGCACGCGTGAGGCGCGCGCATAGGCTTCCTTGTCCTGCTCGACCTGTTCCAAAGCGGGCAGCCGAATCACGGTCAAGCCTTTCGTCCGCGAAGCGCCTTCGTCGGCGGAATCGATATCGTCGGCGTGCAGCTCGACGTAGTCTTCAGGCACGCGGCGGAACAGCGCGACGCCCCTGATGTCGTCGAGCTCGCGCGGCGCCTCGCCGGCGGCCAGACGGTTCGCCACTTCGACGACGGCGCGCTCGGCATTGCCGTAGAGCAAGAGGTCCGCCTTGGCGTCGGCCAGCACCGAGCGGCGCACCTTGTCGGACCAGTAATCGTAATGCGCGATCCGGCGCAGCGAGGCCTCGATGCCGCCGAGCACGACCGGGACGCCCTTGAACGCTTCGCGGCAACGCTGCGCGTAGACCACGGTGCAGCGGTCCGGCCGCTTGCCGCCTTCGCCGCCCGCGGTATAGGCGTCGTCATGGCGCAGGCGGCGGTCCGCGGTGTAGCGGTTCACCATCGAATCCATGTTGCCGCCGGTGACGCCGAAGAAGACCTTTGGCTTGCCCAGCGCCTTGAACGGCTCGGCCGAATGCCAGTCCGGTTGCGAGATGATGCCGACGCGAAAACCCTGCGCCTCCAGCAGGCGGCCGATGATGGCCATGCCGAAGCTGGGATGGTCGACATAGGCATCGCCCGTCACCAGCACGATGTCGCAGGCGTCCCAGCCGAGCGCATCCATCTCGGCGCGGCTCATCGGGAGGAATGGCGCCGGCTTGTGCGGTCGTGCCTGCGCCATCAGGGGCTTTTCGGCGGCGATGATCTGGATGTCCATGGCGCCTACGCATAGGACTCCGGGACCGCGAATACAACCGACGGGCACGTGAAAGATCCGGTTCCGTGGCCGGCAGCCCGGGCGTGCGACCGCTTCAACCGTTCGCGGGCGCCGCCATCAGCTGTGTGCACCTTCCCGGATCACGCGCAGGAACCAACTGCCCTCGCGAACATTCTGATGCAGGGTTTGCGCCGGCCCGGCTGGCGCGCGCTCGCGCCCGGGGTCTAGTATCGCCCCGATGTTCGCCTCTGGCGGATGGGGGAGCCGTGAGTACAGTCATAGAGAACTTGCTGCTCCGAAAGCAGAAGCTCGTCGAGCAGCTCGAGAAGGCGCCCACGGTCGAGGACCGCGACAAAATCGAATACCAGCTCGAACAGATCAACACCGCGTTGGATTTCCTGGACAGGCCCGGCACGAAAGGCGCGCGGTAGCAGCGCTCAATCGACCTTCAGCGCTTTGGCGTAGACCACGCCAGAATTGGTGACGTGCGTGGTCATCAGCGTCGCGAAGGCGGCGAACTCGCCGCGGGCGAACAGATCGAGCAGCTTGCGATGCTCGTCGAAGGACGTGCGCGTGCGCACGTCGATCGGCGAAGTCAAATTGGTGCGGAGTGCCGCGACGCGGCTGGATGCGAGCTGATAGGATTCGGCGAGATAGCGGTTGCCGCAATGGGCGAACAGCGCCTCGTGGAAAGCGGCATCGGCACGGCCATAGGCGATGTTGTCCCTGGCCGCGATCGCCGGCTCCATCGCCGCGATCGCCTCGCTCATCGTCGTGGTTGCACCGGCGCGATCATGGTGAAAGGCGAGCTCGGCGGCCTTGGGTTCGAGCGCGATCCTGAACATGCAGAGCGCGGTGATATCTTCCGCGCTAGGCGTAAAGACAAAACTGCCGACTTGCGGCCGGATCACGACGAGGCCCTGCGCCTGCAGCTGGCCCATCGCCTCGCGCACCGGGGTGCGGCTGACGCCGAAGGAGTTTGCCACCATCTCCTCGGAGATGGCGGCGCCGAGCGCGAACTCGCCGTCGATGATGGCCTGGCGCAGCCGCTGCATCACCCGCTGCGACAGAGATTTCGGTGCATCGAGCTTGAGCGATCGCATCGGCTCTCTCAGATCACCTTGCCGGGATTGAGCAGATGATCGGGATCGAGCGCGGCCTTCAGCGTCCGCATCAGCGCGATCTCGGCCTCGCTGCGGGCATGACCCAGCCACTTCTTCTTCAGCGTGCCGATGCCGTGCTCGGCGGAGACGCTGCCGCCCATCTCGCGCACGAGGCCGTAGATGATCGCGTCCATCTCTTCCTTCGGCTGCTGCTCGACGGCAAGGCCGGTCACCCAGGAGACGAGATGCAGATTGCCGTCGCCGATATGGCCGTAATAGACGCTCTCGCAGCCCTCGATGCCATCCGCGAGCGCCGCCTTGCAGCGCGTGACGAACTCGTCCATCCGCGCCACGGCGAGGCCGATGTCGTAGGAGATGTGCGGCCCCAGCACCTGGCCGAACTCGGAGCAGATGTCGCGCACCCGCCAGAAGCTCTGCGTCTGCGCCAGCGATTGCGCCACGGCGGCGTCGGCGAGCAGCCCGCGCTCCATCAGCTCTTCGAGCCAGCTTTGGAAGCGCGGCGCATCCAGGCTCTCGTCGGTGCCCTGCGCTTCGACCAGCACGTAGAGGCCGTCGCCTGCGGCGACCGGCGGCTTGACGCCGGCGCGAGTCGTGATCACGTCCCAGTAATCCGGCCACATCACCTCGAATGCCGACAGCAGCGGGCCGAGCCCGCTTCGCGCGGCGCCGAGCAGCGCAATCACCGCGGCATAGTCCTCGAGCACGCAGAGCGCGGCCATGGTCGAGCGCGGCTTTGGAAACAGCCGCAGCACCACGCGGGTGATGATGCCGAGCGTGCCTTCCGAGCCGATGAACAGATGCTTCAGATCATAGCCGGCATTGTTCTTCATCAGCTTGTTGAGGCTGGTGATGATGGTGCCGTCGGGCAGCACGACTTCGAGCCCGAGCACCAGCTCGCGCGTCATGCCATAGCGGATCACGCGGTTGCCGCCGGCATTGGTCGAGAGATTGCCGCCGATCGCGCAGGAGCCGCGCGAGCCGAGATCGAGCGGAAAGAAGAAGCCGGCTTCGTCGGCGGCCTGCTGGATCGTCTGAAGCGGCGTGCCTGCTTTCACCGTCATCGTCATCGAGGCGTGATCGATCTCCTCGATGCCGCTCATGCGCTCGAGCGAGATCGCGACCCAGCCCGCTTCAGGCGATGCGCCGCGGCACAGCCCGGTCAATCCGCCCTGCGGTACGAACGCCAGATGCGCCTGCCGGCAGGTGAGAATCGCGTCGGCAACGCCTTGCGCGTCGACCGGGCGGATCACCGCGAGCGGCGCCTGCGGCAGGCTCGCGCTCCAGTCGTTGCAATTGCGTGCGGGCACCTCGGTGCCGACAAGCACGGCAGCCGCGCCGAGCCTGTTACGCAAGTCGCCGAGCAGTTGGTCGGGCCGCTCAACGGGGGTCACCATGTCCATGCGAGACCTCCTCGGAATCTGGCTGCGTGTCATGCGCGCCATGACGATGGAAAGGATTTGCGCCTTTGTTGTATGTAAGGTACAAGGCAGAAAGTAAAGCAAAAACAAGGCTTGCCAAGCTCTGGTTCGATCGTCCGAGATCAGAGGCCTGGTCCGAAGCCACAGCAACGGATGGTGTGATGACGGAGGCAATTCGCGGGTTCTGGGTGGCGTCGGCGACGCCGCTGGCGACGGACGGCAGCGTGGACTCCGCCAAGCTCGCCGCCCACGCCAAGCAACTCTTCGGCAAGGGCGTCGGCGGTATCGTGCTGTTCGGCACAACCGGCGAGGGCACCTCGTTCAATGTCACCGAACGCGTCGCGACCATCGAGGCCGTGCTCAAGGCCGGTGTCGCGCCGGACCGAATCGGAATCGGCGGCGGCTTTCCCGCCATCAGCGACAGCGTCGCACTGACGCGTGCCGTGCTCGGCCTCGGCCTCCGTCACGTGCTGTATCTGCCACCTTACTTCGACCGCAGCGTCACCGCTGAAGGCATCGAGGATGCCTTTGCGGCGATCCTCGACTGCGTCGCCGACGATCGCCTGCGTGCCTACCTCTATCATATCCCGCAGATCTCGGGTGTTGCGATCCCGACCGGCGTCGCCGCGAATTTGCGCAAGCGCTACGGCAAGGTCGTTGCAGGCCTGAAAGACTCCAGCGGCGACTTCAAGCAGTTCCAGGCGTTCCGCGCCGCCGCTCCCGAGCTCGCCATCACCGTCGGCAACGAGGTTGACATCACCCGCGCGATCGCCGCCGGCGGTGCCGGCACCATCTGCGGCATGGCCAACATCGCGCCGGAGCTGGTCAAGGCAATGATCGACGGCAAGGATGTCGAAGCACGCATGCAGGCTGCCGTGGACATCGTGGTGAAATCACCATCCTTCCTCGCGACGCTGAAAGCCATCCTTGCGGCACAGACGGGCGATGCGAGCTGGCTGCGCGTGCGGCCGCCGCTCCGAGCCTTGTCCGACGGCACCGCGCTCAAGCGCAAGCTCGACGAGCTGACGGCTCCGGCCATCGCGTGAGATCGCGCAAACCGCGACGCGTAGCCGCGAATTCGCGCGCTGCGTGTCGCACTCGCTGCGCAATCAATCGAGGATTGCCGAATAGCGCGATCGGAATCTAGAACCATTCAACACTAGAGCGATTCAAGTCCGCTTCCGGTTCTCTTCACGTACAGCGGCTGTTAGACGCGCCAGCTTCTGCGTCTGACTTGGAAGTGAATCGAAAGTGCGTGTCTATCTGGACGGCCAGCGCGTCAGCGGTCGTCGAACGCCTGCCGGCGACAGCCGCCCGGGTCTTCTCATCGGAGCGGCCGTGCTGCTCGCCGAATGTCTCTCCAGCTCCGCGACAGCGCACGCCCAATCCGCACTGCCGCCGGTGACGGTGGAGGCGCCGGCACCGCGGCCGAAAGCGGCGCGCGCATCAGAAACGTCTCAACGTCGGACGCAAGCGGCCGCGCGTCAGCGCAGCCGCAATGCTACCGCGCCCGCAGCTCCGACCTTGTCGGAACGCGCCGCGGCCGACGCCGCTGCGCAACAAGCCGCAAAGCTCGGCTACCGCGCGATGCCGAGCGCGACCACGTTGCGCAGCGGCGCCTCGCCGCTCGACACCTCGCAGTCTGTCAACGTCGTGCCCGCACAGGTGTTGAAGGACCAGCTTCCGCGTAATATCGACGATGCACTGGTCAACATCAGCGGCATCACCCAGACCAACACACTCGCCGGCACTCAGGACGCCGTCATCCGCCGCGGCTTCGGCGACAACCGCGACGGCTCGATCATGCGCAACGGCATGCCGCTGGTGCAGGGCCGCAGCCTGAACGCCGCAGTCGAGAGCGTCGAGGTGCTGAAGGGACCGGCTTCGCTGCTCTACGGCATCATGGATCCCGGCGGCATCGTCAACACCATCAGCAAGCGTCCGGAGCTCTACCAGCACGGCTCGGTCACGCTGCTCGGTTCGACATTCGCGAACAATCGCAATGGCGCCGACGGCACGCTCGACATCACCGGCCCGATCGGCGACCAGGGCCTTGCCTATCGCTTCGTCGGTTATGGTGTCAGCGAGGACTATTGGCGCAATTTCGGCCGCCACAGGGAAATGCTGGTGAACCCGTCGCTGGCCTGGTACGGCGACACCACGACGGTCCAGCTCACCTATGAGCACCGCGAGTTCATCACTCCGTTCGACCGCGGCACGGCCTTCGTCAAGGGTGCTCCGCTGGCGATCCCGAAGACGCGCCGGCTCGACGAGCCCTTCAACAACATGTGGGGCACCTCGGACCTGGTGCAGGCCTCGGTCGAGCAGAAGCTCGACGACAATTGGAAGGTCACGGCGGCCTACAGCTACAACACCGAGACCTATAGTGCCAACCAGCTCCGCATCACCAGCGTCGACGCTAAAACCGGCGTCGAGAAACGCAGCAACGATGGCACCCAGAACTCGCTAAGCAACGCCAGTTACGGCACCTCCTATCTCCAGGGTGATGTCTGGGTGGGCGGCTTCCGCAACGAGATCCTGTTCGGCGGCGAAGCGCTGTATCGCACCATCGATCGCCGCGACCTGATCCGACAGGCGACCGCCAACTTCAATTTCTACAACCCGGTCTACGGACTGATCTCGCCGGGCACGGCTGTTTCGGCAACGGACAGCGAACAGACCGACAAGCTCGGCACCCGCGGCTTCTTCGCTCAGGACACCTTCCATCTGACCAACTGGCTGTCGGTGGTCGGGGGTGTACGCTGGATGGAATACGAACAGCTCGCGGGAAAAGGCCGGCCGAACTTCATCACAAACACCAATTTGGCGGGTGACAAGGTGCTGCCGCTCGGCGGCGTCATCTTCAAGCTGAACGATCAGCTCTCCTACTACGTGAGCTATACCCAGTCGTTGAAGCCGACATCGGTCGTCGCAGCGTTCACCACCGGCTTTGTCGTCGACTCCACCATCGCGCCCGAAGAAGGAACGCAATGGGAGACCGGTCTGAAGTTCGATGTCAACAAGCGGCTGTCGGGCACCCTGGCCGTGTACGACATCCAGAAGAAGAATGTCCTGGTGCTGGATGACACCGGCGGTGGCAAGTCGGCGGCGCGCGCCTCCGGCGCGGCCAAGTCACGCGGCGTCGAATTGGACGTGACCGGCAAACTGACTGATCAATGGAGCCTGATTGGAAGTTACGGCTATACCGACGCACGCCTGATCAACGATCCCGTTGTCGGCAACGCCAAGCTGCTGAACGCCGCCATGAACACGGCTTCACTCTATCTCGTGTACGATTTCGGCGATGCACTGCCCGGACGTCTGCGGCTCGGCGGCGGCGCGCACTATGTCGGCGACCGGCCGGGCGACTCCCTCAACACGTTCTTCCTGCCGGCCTATACCGTCGCGGACATCTTTGCGACCTACGACACCAAGATCGACAATCTGCCGGTGATCTATCAATTCAACGTCAAGAACCTGTTTGACAAGGTCTACTATACGTCCACCACCGGAAACGCTTTAAACGTCGCGATCGGCGACACGCGCAGGGTATCCCTGTCGGCGACGGTGAAGTTCTAGCGATGACGGTGTGGCGCGAGGAATCTGATCTGCAGGTCGTGCGGACCAGAAGGGCCCGTGCCAATGCGTGACCCCTGGCGCGCGATCAAGGCCGCTCTGCTTCAGGTCCATTCCATCGCCGGCCTCGTGCTCGCGCTGCTGCTCGCCGTGATCGCACTGACCGGTGCGATCACGAGTTTTGAGGATGAGATCGTCGATCATCTCAACGCCGGCATCATGCAGGTCGCGCCGCGCCAGGCACCGGCGCTGATGCCGGACGAACTGGTTGCGCGCCTGACGGCGGCGCAGGATGTGGGCAGGGTCTCCGCCGTGACGCTAGCAAGTGATCCGTCCGCCGCGGTGCATGTGCGCTTCGCCCGTGACGAACGAGGCGCGCGGCCGTCCTCGCTCTATGTCGATCCCTATGACGCGCGCGTGCTGGGCACGCCGCACGACGAAGAGTTTTTCGCGACGGTGCGCAAGCTGCACCGCTGGCTGCTCATCCCCGGCGATGCCAAGGGCTGGGGGGGTCAGATCACGGGCGCGGCCGCGCTCGGCCTCATCGTCATGCTGGTTTCGGGCCTCGTGCTGCGCTGGCCGCGGCGTGCGGGCAGCGTGAAGATGTGGCTGAAACCAAATTTCGGGCTGAGTGGGCGCGGGCTGCACCGCTCGCTGCACGCGGTCATCGGCACCTGGGTCCTGCCGGTCTATCTGGTGATGACGTTCACCGGGCTCTGGTACTCGTTCGACTGGTACAAGGATGGCGTCGTCTGGTTGCTGTCGCGCCCGCAGATCGCCGCGGCGAAGATGCAGCCGAAGATGCCTGCAAAGGCGTCGCGTGCCGCGAGCGAGACGGCACAGCCGATCGGCTTTGATCGTGCCTGGGCGGCCTTTCTGCATGAAGAGGGCAGCCGCTTCTCCAAGGCGTTGCTGACGTTGCCCGCCGGTCCGGGCACGGTGATCCGGATCCGCTCATGGGGGAAAGACTCCACCCTCGACACTACCCGCGACGAATTCCGCATCGACGCTGTGACCGGTCAGTTGGTCTCTGCGGACCGCTACGCCGACAAGACGTTCGGCGAGAAGATCATCGCGAATGTGCTCGACATCCACCGCGGTGCGATTCTGGGTTGGCCCGGCAAGCTCGCGTTCCTGGTCGCGGCCGCGCTGATGCCGCTGTTCGCGGTCACCGGCGTCCTGCTCTATTTGTCGCGCCGCAAGCTGCGGCGCCTTGCGCAGCCGCGGCTCGGACAGCTCGTGCCGGGCGAGTGATCGCGTCGACTGCCGTTCGGCGATCGCCGAATGGCAGTGGCAACTGATCGCATTGGCGCCGCGGGCAAGAAGCACTTGTCGGAGCTTTCGCAAAATGGTTCGATTGGCGAGGTGCATCCTGGAGTGGTGGTTTTCTGATGGCGGTATCTGAACGCGACGAGATCGAAGAGACGGCGCTGCCTGCCATACTGGTGAAACGCAGTGACCTGCCGGTGCCGCTCACGCACAGAGCGCGAAGTTTCTTCGGCGGACTTCCCAGGCTGCCCCCAGAATTGGAGTGGCCGACGGCGGAAGTCAGGGCAAACGAAACCTTGGAGACCGTCGCGCTCACCTTCGTCGCTCAGATCGACCTGGCCGAAGTCCCGGGCTCCGGTTGGTCGCCGCTGCCGAAACGAGGCACGCTCTATTTCTTCTGCAGCTCCGTGTTCGTGGGCGAAGGACGTCCGCCTTGCCGCGTTCTCTACGGTATTGCCGCGGGTGACGCATATCCCGACCGCGCGCCACCGTCCGATCTAATGCCGCTGGCGGGGACCGATGGTGACGCCCAGGTCAAATGGCTCGATCCGGCGCTCGATTTTCATTCCAAGATCGAATTCAAATATCCACTTTCTTTCCAGGTATTCCGGGACTTCTATTTCCACGAGGACGCCGTCGGAGGCGAACTCATGATCGCAGAATTATGCAAGGCGTTGGGTCCCGGTGAGCCGCGAGGACCTGATTTTCTGCAATTCAGAATGGCCTCCGAATACGAGAAGGACGATCATTGGCCTTTCAACTGGCTCCTGATCAATCATGTGGTTCGGTCCGTGCTGTCGCACGTCGTTCGCGACCTGACACCCAGATACTCTTACAAGCCGCTCAACGACGAGGGAGTCGCGGAATTGAAGCGCCTTCGCGCTGGCGCAATCGGATGGCTTGAGCGTTGTCGGGCGCTGACTCCAATGGATGACGTGGATGCGGACACAAGAGCGATCTTTCGGGCCTGGTGGACCGACGTCGTGCACACCTACGAGAATGTCAAACAATACGTCTATACGTATTCGTCCACAATCGCGTCGGACCTCGGCAATGCCATCAATCATACGATCCGATGCATGGCGGAGCAGAACGTCGAAGCTCTCGACGAAGTGCCTCTCAGCTATCTTACGAATTTCGCGCGTCGAAATCATTGGAAGACCCCGACCATAAGAGACGGCCAATACCGCCATTTCAACACCGCCCTCCATCAGATGCTGGGATATGGCAGTGGCCCGCAAGATGCGACGGAGCAGCACTTCGAAGATATACTATTGCTCCAGATGCAAGGTGATCGCGCGTTTCTTGACTGGCACGCCAATATCGGATGCACGCTTCATTTCTGGATCGACCGCGATGCTCTCGATCGGCTCGACTTTGCGAAAGTGGTCGCTACATACGAATGTGATTGAGGTGACGCCGACGCGCGCAGGATCTTCCTCCTCGACCCATGATGTGTCCGACAAGGGCTATCGAACTTGATTGTTCGCGGCATGGCTAGCCAATGCCGCAACAATGGTTCAAAAGCTCATGGTCACTTCCCAGAGTCCGTGCCATGAAGCTCACCACCGTCACTCCGGCCGACATCCGCCGCGCATTGCTGCTCCGCGAGGAGATCGCGCTGCTCGATCTCAGGCACGAGGCTGGTTTCGCGACGGGACATCCGCTGTTCGCTGCCAACCTGGCTGCGGGCCGGATCGGGATCGAAGCCGAGGTGCGGCTGCCGCGCAAGGACGTGACGATCGTGCTCTATGATGACGGCGAGGGCCTCGTCGCTGCCGGCGCCGAGCGGCTCGCCGCGCTCGGCTATACCAACGTCCGCGCGCTCGATGGCGGGCTGAAGGCCTGGCGCGATGCCGGCTATCAAATCTTCGAGGACGTCAACTCCTACTCGAAAGCCTTTGGCGAGCTGGTCGAATCGCGCAGGCATACGCCGTCGTTCAGTGCCGACGAGGTGGCAAAACTCATCGCGGACAAGGCCAACATCGCCATCCTCGACGTCCGCCGCTTCGACGAATATGCCACCATGAATATTCCGGGCTCGGTCAGCGTGCCCGGCGCGGAGCTGGTGCTGCGGGCCGGGCAGGCGGCACCCGATGCCGACACCACCATCATCGTCAATTGCGCCGGCCGCACCCGCTCGATCATCGGCACCCAATCGCTGATCAATGCCGGCGTACCGAACAAGGTCCGCGCATTGCGCAACGGTACCATCGGCTGGACGCTGGCGCGGCATACGCTCGACCATGGTGCTAACAGGCGTGGTGCGATCGGGCCGTTCGAGGGCGGCCCGGCCAATGCGCGCGACGTCGCCTATCGCGCCGGCGTTCGCCACCTCGGCGCGGGCGAGATGGCTGCGCTTGTCGCGCAGACCGATCGCACGCTCTATCGCTTCGACGTGCGTGATGCCGAAGAATATGGAGCCGGCCATCTCCCCGGCTTCCGCCACTATCCCGGCGGCCAGCTCGTCCAGGAAACCGACATGGCCGCACCGGTGCGCGGCGCGCGCATCGTGCTGACCGACGACAAGGGCGTCCGCGCTGACATGACGGCGTCCTGGCTCGGGCAAATGGGTTGGGAGGTCTATGTACAGGAAGGCGGCTATGACGGCGCGCTCGAAATCGGTCCGCCGCACGTCTTCCCAAAGCCTGACCCCGCCCACCGCTACCGCCGCCCCTATGAAGGCACCGGCGTCGACGAGCGCGCGATGCAGGCCTATCTCGACTGGGAATATGGCCTTGTCGAACAATTGCGGCTGGACGGAACGCATGGGTTTTACGTCATCTGATCCCAATACCGTCACCCTGAGGTGGCCGCCTCTTCAGCGGCCCTCGAAGGGCGACGGCCCGGCTGCATCTGGGCCATTCATCCTTCGAGGCTTCCCGCACGGCGCGTTGCGCCGCGCGGCTCGCGCCTCAGGATGACGGGTCTGCCAGGCAGAGCGCCATCTTCTCCCCGTATCCGAACCCTATTGTGCTGCGCGTCCCCCGCGGTCTATGAGCTGCGGCGAAGCTGTGACCCACGGAGATTTCATGTCAGCCCCAGGCCAAAGCCCTGAGCGGAACGCGAAGGCGCTGCTGCTCGAAGGCGTCAACGACAGCGCCGTGGACCTGTTCAGAACGGCGGGTTTCACCAATGTCGAGCGCCTGACCAAGGCGCTGGACGGCGAGGATTTGCGGCGGGCGCTCAAGGGCGTGTCGTTGCTCGGCATCCGCTCGCGCACCCAGATCACCGATGAGGTGCTGGAGGCGGCCGACCAGCTTCTCGCCGTCGGCTGCTTCAGCGTCGGCACCAACCAGGTCGATCTGCTGGCGGCGCGCAAGCGCGGCATTCCGGTGTTCAACGCACCGTTCTCCAACACGCGCAGCGTCGCCGAGTTGGTGATCGGCGAGATCGTGATGCTGCTGCGGCGCATCTTCCCGCGCTCGGTGTCGGCCCATGAGGGCGGCTGGGACAAGTCGGCGACCGGCAGCCGCGAGGTGCGCGGCCGCACCCTCGGCATCATCGGCTACGGCAATATCGGCTCGCAGCTCTCGACGCTGGCCGAAGCGATCGGCATGCGCGTGATCTATTTCGACCGCACCGACAAGCTCCGCCACGGCAACACCGAGCCGGTCGAGAAGCTGGAAGAGCTGCTGGCGCAGAGCGACGTCGTCAGCCTGCACGTGCCGGAGACGCCGGAGACCGCCGGGATGATCGGCGAGAAGGAGCTGCGGGCGATGAAGCCCGGCTCCCTCCTGATCAACAACAGCCGCGGCACCGTCGTCGATCTCGATGCGCTGGCGGGAGCTCTGCGCGACGGCCATCTCGCGGGTGCCGCCATCGACGTGTTTCCAGTCGAGCCGTCCTCGAATTCGGACCGCTTCAAGAGCCCGGTGCAGGGCCTCGGCAACGTCATCCTCACGCCGCATATCGGCGGCTCGACCGAGGAGGCGCAGGAACGCATCGGCGGCGAGGTGGCGCGCAAGCTGGTCGATTTTTTCATCACCGGCTCGACCACGGGGGCGGTGAATTTTCCGGAGGTGCAGTTGCATCTGCGTCCCTCCGGCGCGCGCTTCAGCCACGTCCATCGCAACGTTCCCGGCATGCTGCGCCGGCTCAACGAGGTCTTCCTCCAGCGCGACATCAACATCGCCGCGCAATATCTGGAGACCTCCGGCGACCTCGGTTACGTCGTGCTCGATGCCGACCTCGGCGGCCAGGATTCAGGCGCGCTGCTGCAGCAGATCCGCAGCCTCGAGGGCACAGTCGGCGCGCGGCTGGTGTTCGAGCACTAGCGTCATTGACGGCCGGCCGGAGGTCGCCTTGAATACGGCCTCCTGGCGGAACGAACGAGAACAGAAAGTGCAGGGGGAAACGATGGCGCAAGTGCGTGCGAAGCTGTGTGTATTGCTGGTGGGCGCAGTGGCTGCGCTGGGCGCGAGCTCCGCCTCGGCGGCGACGCTGGCCGAGGATGCGGACACCGTCTGCAAGGGCCTCGTTGGCGGCATTGACGCCGTAAAGATCGATTCGGCGACGTTGCTGGCGCCCTCGCAACTGGCCGTCGCCGAACGCGGCCCGACACCTTCGGGGCGCGTCACGCCCGCCAATCCCGGCTTCTGCAAGCTGCTCGGCCATATCGATCCCACCGATGCCAAGGCGCCGCCGATCAAGTTTCAGGTCAATTTGCCCGTCGAATGGAACGGCCGCTCGCTGCAATATGGCGGCGGCGGATTCAACGGCGTGCTGATCACGGGCCTGGCGCTGCCGCCGGCCTATCCCTTCGACAAGCCGTCGCCGCTCGCGCGCGGCTTCGTCACCTACGGCACCGATTCCGGTCATGAGTCCAAGCCGGGCGAGCCGCCGCAACTGTTCGCGCTCAACGACGAAGCCTTCGAGAATTTCGCCCATCGCGCCTACAAGAAAGTGCGCGATGCCGCCGTCGCGCTGATGCAGCGCGCCTACGGCAAGAGACCTGAGAAGATGTACTTCATGGGATCGTCCGAAGGCGGCCGCGAAGGCCTCACCATGGCGCAGCGCTACCCCGATGATTTCGACGGCATCTTTGCCCGCGTGCCCGTCATCAACTGGGTCGGCTTGCAGCATGCCGGCACGCGTTCCGGGCTCGTGACCATGGGTGACGGCTGGATCAATCCGGCGCAGGTGAAGCTCGTGGGCGATGCCGTGCGGGCCGCTTGCGATAAGGCCGACGGCTCCGATGACGCGCTGGTGCAAGATCCCGTGTCCTGCAAGGCGGCGTTCAAGCCGGAGACGCTGCGTTGCGCGAGCGGCAAGACGGGCGATCAGTGCCTCACCGACGCGCAGATCAAGGCGATCGACACCCTGCATGCGACCTACAAATTCCCGTTCCCGCTCGCCAACGGCCTCGACGATTATCCGGGCTGGGGCGTGTCGGGCGAGGACACGCCGGCGGTCGGCCCGACCGGCGGCTGGGTCGCGTGGTGGCTCGGCACGGCGCCTCCCGCGCAGCCGCCCGCGC
Source organism: Bradyrhizobium sp. MV1.5 (assembly GCF_055807615.1). Taxonomy (NCBI): domain Bacteria; kingdom Pseudomonadati; phylum Pseudomonadota; class Alphaproteobacteria; order Hyphomicrobiales; family Nitrobacteraceae; genus Bradyrhizobium; species Bradyrhizobium sp. MV1.5. The sequence goes on from NZ_JBVVPL010000040.1 coordinate 43,496, forward strand.
CCAATAACGGCATCGCCTGGATCTACGGCGCCGGCGGCATCCAATACGTGTTCGCGCGCGATCCCAAGCTCGACGTGACGACGTATAAGCCCGAACAGCACAAGGCGCGGCTGCTCGAGGTCTCCAGCTTGATGGATTCCACCAACCCCGACCTCAGCCGCTTCCGCGCCCGCGGCGGCCGGCTGATCATGCTCGAACACATGGCCGACTATGCGCAGAGCCCCTATGCCGGCATCCGCTATTTCGAGAGCGTCGAACGCAAGCTCGGCAAGGCCGAGACGGCCGAGTTCGCGCGGCTCTACACCGCGCCCGGGGTCGACCATGTCGGCTCCGGCGCGCCGGCCAATGTCGACATGCTGAGCGCGCTGGTCGACTGGGTCGAAAAGGGCAAGGCGCCCGGCGACCTGGAAGTTACCGAGCAGAAGGTCGAGGCGCCGTCGTTTGCGACCCTTCGCGCGCTGCCGCTGTGCCGCTGGCCGGCCTGGCCGCACTACAAGAGCGGTCCGGTGACGGAAGCGTCGAGCTTTACCTGTTCGCCGTAACAAGACCAACAGGTTTGACAGGAGCCTTGCGTCCCATTATCTATTTCGCATGCGAAATAAAGCGGCGGGCGCGGGGCATCATCGGCTGATCTACCTGCTGAGCGTTGCGCAGCGGCGTGTGCAGCGCTGGATGGCGGCACAGCCTTCGAGCGAGGTCACGCCGGCGCAGGCAGGACTCCTGTTTATCCTCGGCAAGCAGGACGGCGTGCTGATGGGCGAGGCAGGTGCCGCACTCGATCTCGGGCCTGCCGGCATTTCCGGCCTCGTCGATCGCTCGGCAGCTGTAAAGCTGATCGAGCGGCGGGCCGATCGGGAGGATGGGCGCGCCTGGCGCGTCTGGCTGACGCCGAAGGGCCGTGCAGCGCTCGGACAGGCGAAGGCCAACGCGGCACAGGTCAACGCGGCGTTGACGGACGGGTTCACCAGTGCGGAGATCGATATCGTCGCGCGCTGGCTGATGAGCATTCAAGACAAGTTTCCAAGAGAACCTTCAAGAGAGCTTTCAACAGAGCTTTCGAAAGATCCAGAGGAATAGAGGAGAGACTGATGACCGAGCACGTCCGGATCCAGAACGACAGTGGAATTCTCACGCTCACGCTGGCGCGCCCCGACAAGAAGAATGCACTGACGGATGCGATGTACGGCAAGCTCGCCGACGCCATCGAAGCCGCCGAGCACGATCCGTCGGCACGCGTGATCCTGATCCGCGGCGAAGGCGACATGTTCACTGCCGGCAACGATGTCGGCGAATTCGCCGCAGTCGCGGCGGGCAAGTCGGAAGGCAGCCGCAACGTCGTGCGCTTCATCCAGTCGCTGGCGCGCTGCACCCGGCCCTTGGTCGCCGCGGTGCAGGGCCGCGCCGTCGGCGTCGGCACCACGATGCTGCTGCATTGCGACCTCGTCGTGCTTGCCGACAACGCGCAATTGTCGACGCCCTTCGTCAGCCTCGCGCTGGTGCCGGAAGCCGCCTCCAGCCTGCTGATGCCGGCGCGCATCGGCTACGCGCGGGCCTACGAGATGTTCGCGCTGGGCGAGACCGTGCCGGCCAAATCCGCGCTGGAATGGGGGCTCGCCAACCGCGTGGTGCCGCTCGACAGGCTCGATGCCGAGGCGCTCACGCTGGCGCAGCGTCTTGCCCGTCAGCCGGCCGGCGCGCTCACCGCCACCAAGAAGCTGATGCGCAATGGCGAGGCGCTGGTCGCACAGATGAATGCCGAGGGCGAGCAGTTCGGACTGCGCCTGCGCACCGCCGAGGCCCGCGAGGCCTTCACGGCGTTCGCAGAACGCCGCCCGCCGGATTTCACCAAGGTTGCGTGATATGGGGGCACCGAGCCTCGTCCGGGGGGTGCTCACAGCAATTCGATTAAACTTAACGGAACATTGGCATGTCGCGGGGCAAGGTGGCGCTCGAAGAATAGGCCCCCGACCCAGGCCCCCGACACCATGGCAATGTTTAAGAAATCGGTAAGTTCGCTTCTCCTGACGTTGATGGCCCTGCTGGCCGCGGGTGCGCTGGCCTCCACGGCGATCCAGATGGTCGGGGCGTTCGGCCGCCACAGCGACAGCCTCGAGACCGCGCGGCTTGCCGCCGCCGACAAGACGATCTTCCATGGCGTGCTGGCGCTGCGCAACAATCGCGGCGATGCGCAGAGCGCGATCCTCGGTGAGGACGACCCTCGGGCAAAACTCGAGGCGGCGGAGAAGGCCGAGCAGGGCGGCTATGACGCCATCGGCGCCGCGCTTGCCACCGTTGACTTCGCCCGCCGCGACGAACTCGCTGGCACATTGAAGCAAGGCTGGAGCGCCGCCGCGCCGCAATTCCAGCTGTTCTACGACGAAGCCAAGCGTCCGCGCGCGGAGCGCAAGATCGAGCGCACCAATTCCTGGTACGATGGCGTCACCAAGGTGATCGAAACGGCCAATCTGGCCTCCACCGCGGTGTCGAACCGTGCCTGGATGAACGACCCCTTCATCGCCCGCATGATCCAGGTCCGGCGCTTCGCCTGGCAGGTGCGCGACCGTTATGGCATCCATTGTTCGTCGCTTCGCTCCAACGTCAACGCCAGCAAGCCGCTCGACGACGCTCAGAAGCGGTCAGTGGCGCAATGGGATGGCACGATCGCCTCCGGCTGGGCGGGCATGGCCGAGCTGCTGGCTGCGCCGGACGTGGCGGCGGAGCTCGTGACGGCAGCGACGGACGCGAAGGCCAAGACCGACGGGGCCCTCAAGCAGATCGGGGACCTCACCAAGAATTTCGACGGCAGCGGCAAGCCCGCGATGCCCGCCTCGGAATGGAATACGTTGTGTCAGGCACCCTTCGCGTCCATTGTCGCGGTTGCGAACAAGGCGCTCGACCAGTCGATCGCGCGGGCGGAGACCGTGCAGGCCAAGGCGCTCACCAATCTCGTCGTGCAGTCGCTCGCGTTCCTGCTTGCGCTGGCCGTGACCCTGGCTGGCGTGTACGTGGTCCGCAACCGCCTCATGCGCCCCGTGCGTGCCATTCTGGACGCCATCGCCAAGATCAGCGCCCGCGACTACGCGACGCCCGTTCCGCAATCCAGGTATCCCGACGAGTTCGGCACCATGGCGGCCGCGCTCGAAAGCCTGCGCGAGAGCGCTGCGACCGCGGAACGCCTGGGCCAAGAGCGCGAATCGCAGCAGGCGCTCCAGCTCGCCCGCTCCGGCACCGTCGATGCGGCCTGCCGCAGTTTCGACGACACCGTGCAGGCCGTCATTCATAGCGTTGCGGCGTCGACCAAGGAGCTCGATGCCACCGCGACCGACGTGCGCTCGCTGGTTTCGGAATCGAGCAGCCAGACCGCGGCGGTCTCGTCCTCCGCCGAACAGGCCACCAACAATCTCGAGACTATCGCGGCCGCGACCGAAGAACTCTCGGCGTCCGTCGGCGAGATCTCCGCGCAGGTGCAGGCCAGCGCCCGCGAGGCTCGCGAAGCCGTGTCGCAGGCAGCGCAGACCAATGCGACGGTCGAGATCCTCGATCAGACCGCTGGCCGCATCGGCGAGGTCGTGAAGATGATCAACGCCATCGCGGGGCAGACCAATCTCCTGGCGTTGAATGCCACCATCGAGGCCGCACGCGCGGGCGAGGCCGGCCGCGGCTTCGCCGTGGTCGCCGGCGAGGTCAAGAGCCTCGCCTCGCAGACGGCGACGGCGACGGAAGAGATCTCCCGCCAGGTCGCGGAGATCCAGGGCGCCACCGGCCAGGCGGTCACCGCCATCCGCGCGATCGGCGGTGCGATCGGCGGCATCGACGAGAAGATGACGGCGATCGCCGCCGCGGTCGAACAGCAGCGCGCGGCCACCACCGAGATCTCCCGCAACTTCCAGCAGGCCGCGCAGGGAACCCGCGAGGTCACCGACACCATCGGCAGCGTCGCCAGGCTGAACCAGGAAACGGGCAATGCCGGTTCGGTGCTGTCGGTGTCCGTGACGAAAATGTCCGCCGACGCCGATCGTCTCCGCGTGGCGGTCGAGGGCTTTTTGGGCGCGGTGAGGACCGCATAGCACCGACAATCTTCCATCCCTGCGTCGCGCGATCGGCATTGCCGCCGATGCGCGCGGCGGGTACATCTGTGACGCTGCGCGAGCGTCGCGGCAGATGTACGAGATATCAGGGATGGAGAGTTCGATGCCGGTCACGCCTCAACACAAGGCCCAGCGCCCCTATCGCGGCGTGTTCCCGGTCGCACCCACCATCTTCGACGAGCGCGGCGAGCTCGACCTCGACGGCCAGCGCCGCTGTATCGATTTCATGATCGATGCCGGCTCGAACGGTCTGTGCATTCTCGCCAATTTCTCCGAGCAGTTCGTGCTCACCGATGCCGAGCGCGAGACCGTGATGCATGCGGTGCTGGAGCATGTCGCGGGCCGGGTTCCCGTGATCGTCACGACCACGCATTTCAGCTCGGCCGTCTGCGCCGCGCGGAGCCAGCAGGCAGAGGCGGCCGGTGCCGCCATGGTCATGGTCATGCCGCCCTATCACGGCGCTACCTTCCGCGTGCCCGAGAAAGGCGTCGTCGAATTCTTCAAGGTGCTGTCGGGCGCGATCAATATTCCGATCATGATCCAGGATGCGCCTGTCGCCGGCACGCCGCTATCGGTCGAGCTGCTCGCGCGGCTGGCGCGCGACTTCTCCAACATCCGCTATTTCAAGATCGAGGTGCCGGGCGCGGCTGCAAAGCTGCGCAGCCTGATCGAGGCCGGCGGCAGCGATATCGAGGGTCCCTGGGACGGCGAGGAAGCGATTACGCTGCTCGCCGATCTCGATGCCGGCGCCACCGGCGCGATGACCGGCGGCGGCTATCCCGACGGCATCCGCCAGATCGTCGATCCCTATTTCGCTGGCAAGCGTGAAGAGGCCAAAGCCGCCTACGAACGCTGGCTGCCGCTGATCAACTACGAAAACCGCCAATGCGGCCTGATCGCCTGCAAGGCGATGATGCAGGCCGGCGGCGTGATCAAGTCGGACACGGTACGGCATCCGCTGCAGCCGCTGCACCCGGCGACTCGGGCAGGGCTGCTGGAGCTCGCGAAAGAACGGGATGCGCTGGCTTTGCGGTGGGGGAAGTAAGGAGCTGTCTGCCCGGCGGTCGCGATATAACTCCGCCGTCGTCCTGGACAAGCGCAGCGAAGCGGAGCGCAGATCCAGGACCCATTACCCCAGGATGTCGTTTGGCGGATACTCGGGGCTTCGGGCTCGTACCACGACGGCTCCCTTGGGTAATGGGTCCTGGCTTTCGCCAGGACGACGCCGGGAATGTGCAGCGGTGTCGGCTATCTCGCCAGCACCCACTCGTCCATAATACGAAACCTTGCCCCCGCATCATCCTGCTTGAACAACGCAATGCGATCGACCACCAGCGTCTCCAGCCTGAGCGCTGCGAACCGCGCGCGCAGCATCTCCAGAATCGGGCCGCGGCGCTCCGCGTCCAGCCGCCCCGTCAGCGTCATGTGGAAACGGAATTCCTCCATCACGTAGGGGTAGCCCCAGCGATCGAGATAGTCGCGCTGCCGCTCGCTGAGCTTCTCGGGCCTGCGACGCGCGCGATCATCCGCCGTCAGGGCGGTGCGAAAGCCGTCGAACGCGCGGACGCAATCGGCGGCGAGCTCTTGAAGCGCACCGACCGGCTCAGCCGGAATGATCGCGATGAAGCCGCTGATGGCATCGACGATAGGGCGGATCACCGGGATCTTCCGCGCCTCGCCAGCGAAGGTCGCGCAGGCCGCCAAAAGCTCCGCTTCGGTCTTGCCCGGCGCGAGCGCCATTGGCGCCTTCAGCGTGCCGTGAAAACCGTATTTGCGAGGATCTGCGGTGATGTCGCGCCAGTCCGGCGCGAGATGCGATGCCTCGGCGGGAAAGGGCAGCTCGTTGCCGGTATAGGCATCGTATCCGAGCAACTCCGCGCCGAAGCGGGAGAGGGCGCTGTCGCTGCCTGCGGCAAAATAGATCGCGTAGCGGGGGAAATTTGTCATCGTTCGAGCATAGCGGGTTTATGCCGCGACGACAGCTTCGCGCGGGGTAGCTGCCATGCCAAGCAACCGTGTCGCGTCGGTGAGATGTACGAGCTTGCCGCCTGATATCACGGCGATCAACCGCGGCCGCAGCGGCACGCTGTCGTCGACCAGCAGAATGTCCGCGCGTCGGCCTTCCGCGAGCACGCCGCGATCTGCAAGACCCGTCGCGCGCGCGGGCGCGGCGGAGACCAGGCTCCAGGCCTCGGTCAGCGGCAGCACGCCATCGGCGGCGAGGCGGAACGCAGCGAGCAGCTGCGCGGGATAGTAGTAGTCCGAGGCCAGCACCGAGCAGAGCCCTTTGGCGATCATGTCGGATGCCTTTGTCCAGCCGGTGTGGCTGCCGCCGCGCACGACATTCGGCGCGCCGTAGACGATGGCGTCTCCGTGGCTTGCTGCCGCCCGCGCCGTCTCCTCGTTGATCGGAAACTCAGCGATCGCCACGCCCATCGCGCGAAAGCCCTCGCGCACCGCCGGCGTCGCATCGTCATGCGAGAGCATCCGAACCTCGGCGGCGCGGGCCGCCGCAGCCAGCCGTGACACGGAAGCCGGGACCTCGCTGGCGCGCGAAAGCACGTGTCCGACCAGCCGATCGAATTCTTCGCCCGACAGGCCGGTACGCTCCACCATGCGGTTGCGCTTGCGGGGCTTGGCCATGTCCCCCACCGTTCCGTCCATGTGGTCGTTGAAGGCGAACAGGTCGACGCGGCCCTCGCTGAGCCACTGGCTGATCTCGGTTTCGGCGTCGAGATTGTAGGTCTCGTGGCGCAGGTGAAAGCGGGTGTCGGCGGCGAATTGCGGACGCTGCCGTTCGATCGCCTCCATCAGGCCGCGCGCATTGTCAGCGCTGCGCAGGCCCGGCTCCCACGAACAGGTCGTGGCGTGAAACACCGTGGTGATGCCGTTGCTGATGGCCTGGCGGTCGCTGTCGGCCAGCGCCACGTCGATCGGGAAGTCGACCCCGGCGCGCGGCATCATCTGCCGCTCGAAGGCATCGCCATGCAGATCGACGATGCCCGGCAGCACCAGCAGCTCGCGCGCGTCGATCGCCAGCGGTGCCCGGCTGCGCGATGCATCGATCTCGGTGATGTCCTGGCCGGACAGGGCAAGAGAGGTTTCGACCAGCTCGGAGCCGATCAGGGTCCGGCCGCCCTCAAGGAAAATGTCTGTCACGCGACCGCGCTTGATTTGCTGCCAACAGAATTGTTGAGAGAATTGTTGAGAGAACGTCCTCGTGCTTCATATGTCGCGAGGAAATCTTCAATCCCGAGCTTGCGGAAATCGGGCAGTGCTGCACGCAACTTGTCGTGATCCCAGTCCCACCAGGCGAGGCTGGCGAGCCGCCCGGCGATGTCTTCCGAAAAGCGGCGGCGCACGATGCGCGCCGGATTGCCGGCAACGATGGTGTAGGCCGGCACGTCCTTGGTGACGATGGCGCCGGCCGCGATCACCGCGCCGGTGCCGATGTTGCGGCCCGGCAGCACGATCGCGCCATGGCCGATCCAGACGTCATGGCCGATATGGACGTGATGCTGGCGCCGCCAGTCGAAGAATTCCGTGTCGTCGCTTTCGCCTTCGAAATAGGCGCTCGAACGATAGGTGAAGTGCGCCTGCGTGGCGCGGTGCATCGGGTGATTGCCCGGATTGATCCGCGTCATCGCCGCGATCGAGCAGAATTTTCCGATGGTGGTGTAGGTGATCTGGGCGTCGTTCACGACATAGGAGTAATCGCCCATCGTCACTTCGTGCAGGATTGTGCGCGCGCCGACCTCGGTATAGGCCCCAAGCCTGGCGTCGTGCAGCTTCGCCGAGGGATCGACAGTCGGCTGGACCGAAAGAGCTTTGGCGGCCATGTTGCATCCGAACGAGAGGGCGGGCGTTTCTCTTCGAGCGGCTTGATGACAATGTCATGACGACGCGATGACAGGGCAAGAACAGTGGATGACGTGTGTAGGATCGCCGCACCGCAATGTCCGTGTCACACAAGTGTCAAGCGCCGGCGTTAGCGGTGGATCCCAGCTACTCTGGAGCCCTGCATGCTGGTGGTTGAAGGTCTGACGTGTCGCTTCGGCGTGAAGGCCGCGGTGGACGGTGCCTCGTTTCAAGTCTCTCCCGGCGGCTTTGTCGGCGTGATCGGACGGTCCGGCGCCGGCAAGTCGACCCTGCTGCGGACCATCAACCATCTTGCGGCCCCTTCGCAGGGCCGCATCCTGTTCGACGGCCTCGACGTCACCGCGCTGCGCGGCAAGGAGCTGCGGCAGTGGCGGGCGCGCTCGGCGATGATCTTTCAGCAGTTCAATCTGGTCGGTCGGCTCGATGTCCTCACCAACGTCCTGATGGGACGGCTTGCGACGATGCCGGCCTGGCGCTCGCTGACGCAAACCTGGCCCGAGCAGGACAAGGCGCTGGCGATGTCCGCGCTCGAGCAGTTCGACATCGCCCCGCTCGCGGCCCAGCGCGCCGACCAGCTCTCCGGCGGCCAGCAGCAGCGCGTGGCGATCGCCCGCGCGCTGGTGCAGCAGCCCGACATCATCCTCGCCGACGAGCCGATCGCCTCGCTCGATCCGCGCAACACCAAGATCGTGATGGATGCGCTGCTGCGCATCAACAAGCACTTCGGCATCACCGTGCTCTGCAATCTGCATTCGCTCGACCTGGCGCGCGGCTATTGCGACCGCCTGATCGGCATGGCGCAGGGGCGTGTGGTGTTCGACGGCGCGCCGGCCGAGTTGACCGAGCACGTTGCGCGCGAGCTTTACGACCTCGAAGCCACCGATGTCATGGGTGGTGCACCTGTGCCGGCGCCCGAGGGCATCCCGGCGCTTGGAACGGCCGCGGCCGCCTGAGTGGCGCCGCATCGATAGTTACCAGTTTTGCGTCAACCGACCCCAACCGATGAAGAGGGTATCATGATCACTCGCAGATTGATTCTTGCCGGCGCCGCCGCGCTCGCGTTCACGACGTCAGCCTCCGCCGAGGACTGGAAGGCCAAATATCCCGAACTGACCTTCGCGGTCGTCCCGGCCGAAAACGCCTCCGGGGTCACCGAGCGCTGGGCGCCCTTCGTGAGCTATCTCTCCAAGGAGCTCGGCGTGAAGGTCACGCTGCGGATCGCCAACGACTACGCCGCGGTGATCGAAGGCCAGCGCGCCGGCAACATCCACATCGCCAGCTACGGCTCGGCGTCGTTCGCCCGCGCCCGCCTGACCGGCGTCAAGACCGACGCCTTCGCCAACGATATCAACGCGGACGGCTCGACCGGCTACTACTCGGTGTTCTTCGTCAAGGCGAACAGTCCCTACAAGAGCGTCGATCAGCTCAAGGGCAAGAACCTCGGCCTGGTCGACCCGAATTCGACCTCCGGCAACAACGTGCCGCGCTTCGAGCTCGACAAGATGGGCATCGCGGACGCCGACAGCTATTTCGGCAAGGTCGTTTTCACCGGCAGCCACGAGAACGCGATCCTGGCGCTGGCACAGGGCACGGTCGACGTTGCCGCCAACCAGTGGACCAGCGACGACGATTCCACGCTGGCGCAGATGCTGACCAAGCACATGCTGAAGAACGCCGACGGCTCGGCGATGAAGAAGGACGATTTCCGCATCATCCACAAGTCGGCGCCGATCATCAACGGCCCCTATGCCTACAATTCCGATCTGCCGGAAGACGCCAAAGCTGCGATCGCAAAGGCGTTCTTCGATGCGCCGGCCAAGGACAAGGCCGCCTTCGACCGTCTCTCCGACGGCCAGAAGAAGGGCTTTCACCCCGCCACCACCAAGGATTGGGATGGCACGATCGAACTGATCAAGTTCGTCGATGCGCTGCGTAAGAAGAAGGCGTCCTGATCTCGGGGCGATTTCACTGGAGCCGGGTCGATGGACCCGGCTCTTTCTCTTTTGATCGACCACTTCCCTGATAAGATGACAGTCGCGGTTTCTATCCTCCCCGAGCAGCAGCTGGCCGTGCTCAATGCCGCCTATGGCCGGGCGGTCGCGCGAAAGCGGTTGCGCCTTCTGCTCGGTGCCGCGCTGTTTGCTGCAGCGCTGGTTCTCGCCGCGATCGGCGCGGAAGTGAACCTGCGTACGCTCTTCACGTATTTCGGCAACTTCCTCAGCTATTTCGACCGCATCCTCACACTCGACAGCGGACAGCGGGTCTGGACCGATGTCGGCGAATGGCTCTGGGGCTGGCGCAAATGGCTGAAGATGCTGGGCGAGACCCTGCTGATCTCCTATGTCGGCACGCTGATCGGCGCGACTTTTGCATTCTGCCTGAATTTCCTCGCGGCTGAAAACACCTCGCCCGCGCCCTGGCTGCGCTTCGTGGTGCGGCGCCTGCTCGAATTCGCCCGCACGGTGCCCGGCATCGTGTTTGCGCTGATCTTCGTGATCGCCTTCGGACTCGGACCGATGGCGGGCGTGCTGGCCATTGCGATTCACTCCACCGGCGCGCTCGGAAAGCAGTTCTCCGAGATCGTCGAGAACGCGGACATGAAGCCGGTCGAAGGCATCCGCTCGACCGGCGCGAGCTGGCTCGCTTGCATGCGCTTCGCCATCCTGCCGCAGGTCACCGCGGGTTATGCCAGCTATGCGCTGCTGCGCTTCGAGATCAATGTCCGCGAGGCCTCCGTGATGGGCTTCGTCGGCGCCGGCGGCATCGGCCAGGAGCTCGTCGTCGCCATCCGCAAGTTCTATTACTCGGACGTCAGCGCCATCCTGCTCACCATCATCGTCACGGTCTTCATCATCGACATCAGCACTGGCTGGCTGCGCGGCCGGCTGTTCGGCAAGGAGGCGCGGTCGTGACGGCACCGCAGCAGATCGATACCGTGGCGCTTCGCGCGCGCTATCCGGACGTGTTCCACCGCCCCGCCTCGGCGCGGGTTGCCGTCCCCGCGATGATCGTCGCGGCGTTCGCCATCTTCATCTACGGCCTCGTCGATCTCGATTTTTCGCCGTCGCGCTTCATCAACGGGCTCAATCAGCTCGGCTGGATCAGTCTGCTGATGATCCCGCCGGATCCCGGCTCGTCGCTGCCGATCTATCTGAAGGCGCTCGGCGAGACGCTCTCGATCGCGCTGCTCGGCACGACGCTGGCTGCGGTGTTCGCGCTGCCGGTCAGTCTTCTTGCCGCGCGTAACGTGGTGCCGTCGAAAATCTTGCGCTTTCCGGTGCGACGTTTCCTGGATTCGATCCGCGGCGTCGACACGCTGATCTGGGCGCTGGTGTGGATCAACGTGGTCGGGCTCGGCCCGTTTGCCGGCGTGCTCGCCATTGCCGTGTCGGATTTCGGCGCCTTCGGAAAACTGTTCTCGGAGGCGATCGAGGGCGCCGACCAGAAGCAGGTCGAGGGCATCCGCGCCTCCGGCGGCAGCGCGCTGCACGAGATACGCTTCGGTCTGCTGCCGCAGGTCCTGCCCGTGATCGCGGGGCAGGTGCTCTATTTCATCGAGTCGAACACGCGCTCGGCCACCATCATCGGCATCGTCGGCGCCGGCGGCATCGGCCTCCAGCTCGCCGAGCAGATCCGCGTGCTGGAATGGCAGAAGGTGTCGTTCCTGATCCTGATGATCCTGGTCGCGGTCGCCGCGATCGATTTCGTCTCGGGAAAACTGCGCTTCGCCATCATCGGCCGAAGGGCAGTCGCGTAGGTCTTCTTCCCTTCTCCCCTTGTGGGAGAAGGTGGCGCGAAGCGCCGGATGAGGGGTCTGCATCCTCACATTCAGATCGGTGGGTGCAGAGACATACCCCTCACCCGTGGGGGCGCGGGGGGGGCGGGGCCCCCCCCCCCCCCACGGGGGGGGGGGGGGGGGGCCCCCCGCCCCCCCCCCACCACCCAAACAACACCCCCCCCCCCGCCAAACGCGCAAGAATGGTGGACCCC
>NZ_JBVVPL010000041.1:0-55003 GCF_055807615.1 Bradyrhizobium sp. MV1.5
AGAGCACGGCATAAGCCGTCCGACCATCGCGCAGGGAAGGCCGAGTGATTGGCTACACCTGTATGCTGCTGTGCGGTTCTTTTGCGCTACATCTTCGCGCAGCGGACCGCGGGTGCCAGCCGGCACCCGGCCTTCCCTGCGCCCTCTTGGCTTTGAGGGTGGAGTGACCAGGCAAAGCTCGGGCGAATTGCGCCGCGAGAAGGCGAAGGTGCGTCTGTTAGGCCGTAGGATGGGTAGAGCACTTGCGAAACCCATCATGCTTCCGCGCCGATGAAACATGATGGGTTTCGCTTCGCTCTGCCCATCCTGCCAGTGCTGCTACAAGTGCGCGACTGGCTAGCCGCAGCTCAACGGCAACGGCCGGCCGGGATGCAGCTCATACCAATCATAGCAATCCGGACCGGCGCCGTAGAATCCATATCCGGGCCGGTAGCGACCGTAGCTGTGAAACGCGTGCTGGCGGAGGCCGCCGGCATGATCGCCGAAGCCGAGGTGCTCGCCGCCCAACCGGGCGCCGCCGCCGAATCCGCCTTCATGCCCCACGCCGCCGAAATGCGCGCCGCCGCCAAAGCCCGCATGTCCGCCGCCGAAGCCGCCGCCGCCAAATCCGCCGTGGCCGCCGCCGCCACCGCCGTGCGCATCGGCCGCGCCGATCGCGAGCGTCGAGGCGAGCGCTGCTGTTGCCAGAATCATGATGACTCGTTTCATGGAAAACTCCTCTCGTGTTGAGCCCGGTCATCCCTGAAGCCCGCTTCCGCGTCGCGCCGTGCGCGCGAGGCTGCTTGATGGCTGGGCGCGTGACGCTGGAGAGGTAGGAGCGCTGCGCGGCAATCCAAACTGAATTCGAGGTCAGACATGAGGGGCAGACATCGGGCGCGCCGCGCACGAAGGTGATCGCGTCGCGCGTGGTGCGCATCGCAACGCAAGGGAGCGGGCTGACGAGATCAGCCCGCTCCCTGTCATTCGATATGCGTCCGGCGGCGAAGTCACCCGGCCGGATGCGTTGGCGCGATCAGAAGAAGCTGCCGGTGCCGGGCTCGCAAGGCACGTTGTTGCCGGTCCATGGCGCAGTCGCGAAGGCGCCGACGCGCGGCGCCGGAACGCAGCCGCGTTCGCCCTGATAGATCGGCGCGCTCGTTGCGACCGGGTTGGCCTCCATCGCGGGCTGCCGCACGACGTGATGATGCTCGCGCGCCATCACGGGGCCGCCGAGCATGGCGGCTGCAATCAGTCCCATCGACAACAATTTGGACGTGGTCATTCGCTCTCTCCTTTGATGACATCAAGCCGACCAAGCCGGCTGCTCATCGAGGTGTGCGCGATCTGGCATGATTCAAATGCACGAATTGCTCACCGCAATTCAACGGCCCGTGAGCCGATGTAACGTCGCACCACGATCGTGCGAATCCATAACATCCGTTGTCCCCCGGACGACTGCGGGCGCGTCGAGCCCATATGTTCGATGCAGCGCTATCAGGAGCGGAGCCCACAGGATGATCATGACATTGGCAACACGCATCGCCTTTGCACTGGCGCTGCTGGCGCGACGCGCAGCCCGCATGATGAACTGCAATTCAATGGCGCCCCATGCGCGGCAAGCCTATCTCGTACCGCAGCGAGTGGCCGGCAACAGGCGGCGTCAAGGCCGCGCGTTCGACGCGCGCGGGCATCGCACATGACCCAGCGCGTCGCCGAGCCCACGCGCCCCTACCGCGCGCCGAGACGCCGCGCGGAACGTGGAGCGAGGATCATGAACCGGATTCTCCTGATCGAGGACGACGCCGAGACCGCCGAGGCGATTGTCGCCGAGCTCGCCGACCGCGGGTTCGAGGTGCATTGGGCCGCCGACGGCGTCGACGGCCTCGACCGCGCGCGCGCGTCGAGCCCCGATGCCATGATCGTCGATCGCATGCTGCCGGGAATGGACGGGTTGACCGTCATCGAGGCGCTTCGCAACGATCAGGTCAGGACGCCCGTTCTCGTCCTGAGCGCGCTCGGCGCGGTGGACGACCGGGTGCGCGGATTGCGAATGGGCGGAGATGATTACCTCACGAAGCCGTTTGCGATCGTCGAGCTGGTCGCGCGGATCGAGGCGTTACTGCGCCGTCCGATCGACAGCCGCGAAACCATCCTGCATGTCGGACCGCTCGAGCTCGACCTGATCGAGCGGACCGCGCGGCGCGGCGGACGCCGGCTCGAGCTGCTGCCGCGCGAATTCCGCCTGCTCGAATACATGATGCGCCGGAACGACCAGGTGCTGACGCGCGCGATGCTGCTCGAGGAGGTCTGGAACTACAAGTTCGTTCCGGCAACGACGAACCTGATCGACGTGCATATGGGCCGGCTCCGTCACAAGGTCGACGGCCCCGGAGAGGTGCCGCTCATCCATAACGTCCGAGGCTCCGGCTTCGTGCTGCGTTCGCGGCAATAGGGGCCGGCGATGCGTCAGATCCAGCTGATCCGCTCCAGCACGTTCCTTTCGGCCCTGGCCATGGCGGCTGGCTTCGCGCTGTTCGTCGTCGGCCTGTTCGCATTCATCTACTGGAAGCTCGACAACTATCTGGTCGCGCGATCCGATCGCATGATTACCACCCAGATTCGCTTCATCTCAGACCTGTCGCCGTCCCACCGCATCAGCGCGATCGCGGATCATCTCGATCAGGATTCCAGGGGCGTGCAATACGCGGGACTGTTCGATGCCGCGGGCACCCGACTTGCCGGCAACATCGACCGCGTGCCGCGCGAGCTCGGCCTCGACGGAGCGGTGCAGGGCGTGCGCCTCGATCTCATCAAGTCGACGGCAGTACACGATCCCGTCGTCAGGGTGATCGGCAAGCGCCTCGACGGCGGCGATGTCCTGGTGGTCGGACGGAATGTCGATGAGACACGCGAGATCTCGAGCGTGGTGGGGCAGGCGCTCGCCCTGGGCCTGCTGCCGGCCTTCAGCCTCTGCCTGCTGGCCGGCGCCTGGCTCAGCCTCCGCGCACAGAGGCGCGTCGAGGAGGTGAACCAGCGGGTCCAGCGCATCGTCGCCGGCGAGCTGCGCGAGCGGCTTCCGCAGGACGGGACGGACGATCCGTTCGCGCGGCTGGCCGGGATCGTCAACGGCATGCTCGACGAGATGGAGACAATGATCAATGCGCTCGCCGGCGTCGGCAACGACATCGCCCATGATCTCAGGACGCCGCTCACGCGCGTCCGCTTGGCGCTGGAGCGCGGGCGCGCCCATGCGGCAACGCTGGAGGAGCTGCAGGAGACCATCGACAAGGCCATCGCCGGCATCGACCAGTCGCTCGCGATCGTCACCGCTTTGCTGCGCCTGACCGAGATCGAGAACAACCGCCGCATGGCCGGCTTCGGCGAGGTCGCGCTCGACGAGATCCTGCGGGAGGTGTGCGACGTCTACGAGCCCATCGCCGAGGACAAGCGCATCGGGCTCGGAGTCGTCATCGAGCGCGATGTGCTTGTGTGGGGCGACCGCGACCTGCTGTTCGAGGCGGTCGCCAATCTCGTCGATAACGCCGTCAAGTTCACGCCGTCAGGCGGTCGGGTCGAACTCGCGCTGGAAGCGGAGGACGACACGGCGCTGGTGTGCGTCAGCGATACCGGACCCGGCATCAGCGAGCAGGAACGCGAAGCGGTGCTGCGACGATTCTATCGCTCCGACAAGATGCGCAACACGCCGGGCGTCGGCCTCGGACTGAGCCTGGTCGCCGCCATCGTCAAGCTGCACGGCTTTCGGCTGATCGTCGGTCCCGCGCCTGGTGGATGGATCGAGATCCTTGCCTGGACCGGACGGATGGGCAGGGCCGCCACGCGCCGGTCGCGGACATTGCTGCGCGCAGACGCAGACCAGATGGGATGAGCCACATGGTCCACGAGGCTTTCGAGATTGATCAGCCGGCCTGGAGTGCGGGAGCGACAGATGCAGACTAGCCACGAAGTGACGAGGATCAATCCCCCCGCGACGCCGGTCGCACCGGTGTCGGTGCCGTTCCTCAGCGCGTATTCCGCGGCCATCGGGCGCTACGACTTCCTCGAACCCGGTCAGGAGCAGCAGCTTGCACGCCGCTGGCAGCAGACGAGGGATCGAAGCGCGGCAGACGCGCTCGTCACCAGCCATCTCCGGCTCGCGGCTAGGCTGGCGCGAGGCTACAAGGGATACGGCCTTCCGATGGTCGATCTGATTGCCGAGGCTAATCTGGGCCTCGTGATCGCAGCGTCGCGCTTCGAACCCGGCCGCGGCGCGCGCTTCTCCACCTACGCGGTCTGGTGGATCAAGGCCGCTATTCACGAGTACATCCTGCGGTCCTGGTCCCTCGTCAAGATCGGCACGACCGCCGCGCAGAAGAAGCTGTTTTTCAAGCTCCGCAGCGAGATCAGGAAAGCCACCGGCAGCGCGATGTCGGGGCTCACGCCGGACGTCGCCGAACTGATCGCCGGGAAGCTCGAGGTCACCGCGCGTGAGGTGATCGAGATGGATGCGCGGCTGCATGGCGACATGTCGCTGAACGTGCGCATCGGTGGCGAGGACAGCGGAACCGAGCTGGAAGCCTTGCTGGTCGACGGGGCGGTCGACGCCGAGACGGTGCTAGTCGATCACGAGCAGACCGAGCGGCGTGCCGGCGCCTTGCGTGCTGCGCTCAGCGGGCTTGCCGCGCGGGAACGTCGCGTCTTCGAGGCGCGGCGGCTGACGGAATGCCCCGTCACGCTCGATCGGCTGGCCCACGAACTGTCCATATCCAGCGAACGTGTCAGGCAGATCGAGATGCGCGCCTTTGCCAAGGTCAAGCGTGCGGTGATGCTTGCCGTACTGGATGCGCCACGGGGCACCGCATGCAGCGTCTGAATTCGTTTTCATTTGAACGCAGGTCCGGCCGTTCTCACCTGTCCGACGACCCCGCGTAACCCGCTCCAGGCAGACCTCCATGGGAATTGTTCGCTTCGCGCTACGGCTTCCGCACACATTCTATGTGCTTGCCGCGCTGATCCTGTTCCTCGGCGGGATCGCAATCCGGTCGATGCCGACGGATATTTTCCCGGAGATCCGGATCCCCGTGGTCACGGTGATCTGGAGCTATACCGGCCTCTCCACGCCGGAGATGGAGCAGCGCGTCAGCACCTACAGCCAGTATTCGATCAGCGCCAATGTCAGTGGCATCAAGAATATCGAAGCGCAGACCCTCAACGGCCTCTCGATTCAGAAAATCTACTTCCAGCCGGACGTCAATCTCGATCTCGCGATCTCGCAGATCGTCTCGGGGACCAATGCCATCCGGGCCCTGATGCCGCCGGGCATCCAGCCGCCGATCATCGTGCAGTTTAATGCCTCGAGCGTGCCGGTGCTCCAGCTCAGTCTCCAGTCAAACAGCCTGAACGAGCAGCAGCTCTACGATTTCGGCATTTACCGCGTTCGCCAGCAGCTGGCTCCCGTTCCGGGCGTGACCCTGCCCACGCCTGCCGGCGGCAAATACCGCCAGATCATGGTCGACATCGATCCGAACAAGCTCCTGTCGCGCGGATTGACGCCGCTCGACATTGTCAATGCGGTGAACACCCAGAACCTGACGCTGCCCACCGGCACGACCAAGATCGGTGACACCCAGTACACCGTTCGAACCAATGCGACGCCGGCCACGATCCAGGATCTCAACATGATCCCCGTCAAGTTCGTGAACGGGGCCACGATCTTCCTGAAGGACGTCGCCCAGGTCCGCGACGGCGCCCAGGTCCAGCAGAACATCGTGCGCGAGGACGGCCACCGCGCCGTCCTGCTCAGCGTCATCAAGAACGGAAATGCCTCGACGCTCGCCGTCGTCAACGGCGTCAAGGCGGCGTTGACGTCGATCCGCGCGGCGGCTCCGGCGGGGCTGAAGATCAACGAGCTGTTCGACCAGTCGATATTCGTCACCCATTCGGTCGATGGCGTGCTGCGCGAAGGTGCGATCGCCGCCGGCCTGACCGCGCTGATGATCCTGGTCTTCCTGGGATCGTGGCGGTCGACGCTGGTCGTCCTGATCTCGATCCCGCTGGCGATGCTGTCTTCGCTGATCGTGCTGTATTTCCTCGGCGAGACCCTCAACACGATGACGCTCGGCGGGCTTGCCCTCGCGGTCGGTATTCTCGTCGACGATTCGACGGTGACGATCGAGAACACGCACCGGCTCTGGACCGAGGAAGGCATGCCGTTGCCGGAGGCGACCCTGCATGGAGCCGCCGAGATCGCGGTGCCGACGCTGGTCTCGACGCTTGCGATCAGTTGCGTGTTTACCTCGGTCGTGTTCCTGGAGGGCCCGGCCAAATACCTCTTCACGCCGCTCGGCCTCGCGGTGGTGTTCGCCATGCTGGCGTCCTACGGGCTGTCGCGGACGCTCACGCCGATCACTATCGGCCTGCTGCTGAAGGGCGAACGGCGCCACGGCGAAAGCGAGCGCCCGCCGGGCATCTTTGCGCGCGCCTCCGCTGCGTTCGAGCGCGGTTTCGAGTGCCTGCGCGATGGGTATTCCGATCTCCTGCTGAGTTTATTGCGGCATCGTGCCGTTGTGCCCGTCATCGCGGTGCTGGTGCTAGCGCTCGGAGCCACCATGTTCGTCTATGTCGGCAGGGACTTCTATCCCCTCATCGACGGTGGTCAGATCCAGCTTCATGTTCGCGCGCCCGCGGGCACGCGCATCGAGCGTACGGAAGCGATCTTCCAGGCGGTCGAGGACAAGGTCCGCGAGGTCATTCCGGAGCGCGACCGGGCGTTGATCGTCGACAATATCGGTCTCCCGGCGCGGGCCTACAATCTCGCATTCACCGACGGCTCGACGATCGGGGTGAATGACGGCACCATTCTGGTATCGCTGAAGGATGGGCACAAGCCGACGGCGGATTACGTCAGGAAGATGCGGCAGGTGCTGCCAGCGGCGTTCCCGGAGGACACCTTCTATTTCCAGGCGGCCGATATCGTCACGCAGATCCTGAACTTCGGGCTTCCAGCGCAGATCGATGTCCGCACGGTCGGTTATGGCAGCAACAATCTGGCCGTGGCCAAGGAACTGCAGAAGCGCCTCGCGGCGATTCCCGGCGTCGTCGATGCGCATCTGCAGCAGGAGGTCGATGCTCCCGCGTTCTACGCCGACATCGACCGCACCCGCGCCGCGCAGCTAGGTCTCAATGCGAGCACGGTGGCGACCAACATCAATGTCAGTCTCAGCTCGTCCGCGCAGGTCTCGCCGAATTTCTGGACGGACCCGACGTCAGGCATCCCCTATTACCTGGCGGTGCAGACACCCGAATACAGGGCGAATTCGCTGAACGCCCTGGGCAATACGCCGGTGTCGGCCTCGGCTGCCGCAAGCGGGCAGACGGTGCCCGGTTTGCTCAGCAATGTCGCGACGTTCAAGCGGGGGACCGTTCCCACCAATTCGAACCAGGCCAACGTCCAGCCGGTGTTCGACGTCTATGCGAGCGTCCAGGGCCGCGATCTCGGCAGCGTAGCGGCCGATATCGAGAAGGTGACGTCAACCCTGCAGAAGCAGCTCCAGCCAGGCAATTCGATCCAGGTTCTGGGACAGATCCAGAGCATGCATCAGTCGTTCCGCGATCTCGGGATCGGACTGCTGTTCGCGGCCATCCTGGTTTACCTGCTGATGGTCGTGAACTACCAGAACTTTGGCGATCCCTTCGTCGTCATCCTGGCGCTGCCGGCGACGTTCTGCGGCATCGTGACGATGCTGTTCATCACGGGGACGACGCTGAACGTGCCGTCGCTGATGGGAGCCATCATGGCGATCGGCGTTGCCTCGGCCAATTCCATCCTGCTTGTGACCTTCGCGCGTGACGAGCAGTTGAAGGGACATTCCGCGTTCCAGGCGGCGCTGAGCGCGGGCCGAACGAGAATCCGGCCCGTCTTGATGACCGCGGCCGCGATGATCGTGGGCATGATCCCCATGGCGATCGGCGGCCCGGGCGAGGAGCAGAATGCGGCGCTCGCGCGGGCGGTCATCGGCGGGCTGCTGTTCGCAACCCCAACCACCTTGCTGATCGTGCCTTATCTCTTCGCCATGCTGCGCAAGGGCAACGACGGCAAGCCTCGCCACGGCGTATTCGAGGAGCAACCGGAATGAGCGACGTTCGCGCAAGAACCGATGACGACGGTGCGAGAGATCGCCCCGGGGCGGAAAACCTCCGGGTTGTGGAGCTGCCGGGCAAGGGCGCACGATCCGGACGCCCTTATGGTGGGGCGCTGCTGGGCGGAGGCCTGCTCCTGCTGCTTGCGGGCGGTCTCGGCATCGGCGGCTGGCGGCACTACGAGGTTGCGCGTCAGGTGGCCGCCGTGGCCGAACAGGTTCGGACCAACATTCCGGAAGTTCGGGTGGCGACGGTCAAGCCCAGCGGCGATATCATGAAGGTCAGCCTGCCAGCGACGACGACTGCATTCGAGGCGGCCAACATCTTCGCGCGGACCAGCGGCTACATCGAGAAGCGCCACGTCGATATCGGCGATCGCGTCAAGAAGGGCGATCTCCTCGCGGAAATCACCGCTCCCGAGCTGGATCAGCAGATCGCGCAGGCGCAGGCGACGCTCGCCCAGGACCAGGCTGCGCTTCAGCAGGCGCAGGCCAGCCGGGAGCTGGCCGACGTCACCAACTCGCGCGACAGCAATCTTGTCAAGCAAGGCTGGTTAACGGCACAGCAGGGCGACAACGACCGTCTCACCCTGCGCGCGCAGCAGGGGGCCGTGGGCGTCGCCCAGTCGAACATCACAGCGCAGGAGGCGCAGATTCGCGTCCTCCAGCAGGAGAAGTCCTACCAGCGTGTGGTGGCGCCGTTCGACGGTGTGGTCACCCAGCGGAACGTGGACAATGGCAGCCTGGTGCAAGCCGGCTCTACCTTCATGTTCACGATGATGCATTCCGACGTGATCCGAACCCAGGTCTTCGTACCGCAGGACGAGGCGTTCGGAGTTGCGCCGGGCGTCGATGCGGACATCCGCGTCCCCGAGATTCCGGGGCGGACGTTTGCAGGCAAAGTCACGCGGATCGCGACTGCGCTGCAGCCGGGAAGCCGGACGCTGCTGACCGAGATCGACGTGCCCAATCCAGATGGTCTGCTCAGTCCCGGCATCTACTGCACCGTCGAATTATCGATCCCGCGCAGGACGCCGTCGATGACGATCCCGTCGGACGCGCTCGTCTTCGATCAGAGCGGCCTCCACGTCGCGGTCGTGCGGAACGGCACGGTCCATTTGCAGCAGGTCTCGATCTCCAGGGATTTCGGCACCACGGTGGAAGTGCGCGACGGCGTACTGCCCGGCGATCAGGTCGTGCTCAATCCTGCGGTCACTCTGGCAGAAGGCAGCAAGGTCACCGTTCGCAAGCTTGAGACGAGCTAGGGACACGAAAGATGATACGGTTCGCGTTTGCAATGATGGTCGCTTTCCTGCTCGGCTTCTCTCCGGGCCAGGCACAAATCGCAACGATCGGCAGCACCGCAATGGATCTGCCGACGGTGCCGGGCGCGATCGTGATCTCGCCGCTCAACAGTCCGGGGCCGTTTTCCGCAACGACCGTACCTGGTGCGCCGGATACGACGCTCGCGCCCGTTCCGCTCGCGTCGGATCCGGCGACGGCGGGAACGGTGGTCGTCTGCGCGCCACTCTCGTCATCGCCAACGCCGATGCCGACGACCCCGACCGTATCGCCCACGGGCCTTTCGCCTCCGGGCATCGCGGCGCCGATCCTGCCGGCTACAGGGCAGAGCGGTAGCTCCATCGGAACGATCTCCGCGGCTGCGCCGGCGGGAACGGGTGCGGCAGTGGCCTGCAGCTCAACGCCGGGAGGACAGGTGACGAGCGCTGCGTCTCTGCCGCTTTCGATTCCGCAGGTGTCTGCGAGCTCCGCGCCCGGCACGATCCCGGCGGACACCAGCGAGGCCGGCGGCACGGGCATCAACCCGAATGCCGCCGTCGCGCCGAGTCCTAACAGCTCGGCTTGCGCGGAAGGGGTCTCGATGAACCTGGCGCAGCCTGCGACCGTGGTGCCGGCGAACGCCTCAGGCGCAGCGCCGACGCCGGGCGTGTCGCCGATCCTGCCGCCGGGATGCTGAGGTGGATGGCGGATTGCTACCTAGTGGCAGGTGCACGACGCGGGATGGTCGCCCTCGCATGTCGAGATGCCCGGTATCTGAGCCAGAGTGCGGGCAAAGGCGAGTGCGGGAAGGTCAATCTCCTGATCGAACAGCGCGCTCACCGGGCCCACAAGATCAAGGGCCGTCTGCTGACGGTTCGATTTCGCCATGATCCCCGCCCACGCAGCCGCGACTTTCAATTCGTAGAAGCGGCATTGCTGGTCCCTGGCGATGGACAGTCCCTCGGCGAACAGCATCTCGGCTCGCGAAAGATCGGATGGTCCGGTGGCCAGGAGAATCTCGGCCTTGATCCGCAATAGGTCCGCAAGGCACCACAATTGCCGGCCTTCCCGCGACATCGACAAGGCCTCTTCCACCGCGGCCAGGGCCTGCGCAGCCTCACCGATCGCGAGCAAGCCTTCGGCGAGCGATCCGAGAAACTCGGGATTGCGCATCAGCCAGCCGTTCTCGGTCCGCGCCTTCAGGCCGCTGCGCAGCAGCGCTATTCCGTCGTGATGCTTGCCTTGCAGAACCAGCAATTGTCCCTTGAGGCAGGACGTCCAGCTGGTCCAGAAAGCTATTCCCTCGCGCGTGACGAGCTCGAGAAGGGAGGATATCGCCTGATCGGCGGCGGCAAGATCATGCGTCATCAGCGCGATCGGGCAGACGGCGTTGCGGAGTGCATAGGCGATCGCAAGCTTGTCCTTCTCGCGCCGGGCCTCCTCGAGGCACTCGGCGGCCAGAGATCTGCTCTGGGCGATCCTGCCCTGCAGCAGCAGGACGCGCGCCAACATCGCCTTGGCGAGGACACTCTGGTTCAGCAAAAACCACATCTGGTTCGCACCGCCGTTCAATCCGTGAGCCGAATGGTCCAGGGACAGCGTCAGCTCGCGTCGTGCATCCTCCTGCATTCCAAAGAAATGCGTGGCAGCGCCGATCAGGCGGCGGCCTACCGCCTCGTTGGCGGGATTTCCGGTGCGTAGCGCGATCTCAAGGTAGCGTTCGCCAACCTCCTTGGCCGCGGCATATTGGCCCGAGTTGAGATTATAGCTCCACAAGGTCCAGACCGCCTTGAGCTGAAGCTCGAGGTCGGACAATTCCTCGGCGAGCACGAGACCGATGTTCAGCGCCGCCTTCATGCGGTCCGCTGTTCCCGCCGTGTTGAGAAGTGCGAAACCCAACGCGACATAGAGCTGCGCCTTGAGCTTCGGAACGCAGGTGAACCCGGTACTGTAATGCGCAAGCGCGTGCTCGATCCGCGTCGAGCATTCCACGAAAGACAGCAACTGCATCCATACCGGAACGAATCCGGCCGTCAGCTCGATGCCAAGCGCGGTCTCTCCGCCGGGCGAGAACGCCCAGTCGAGCGCGGCGTGCACGTTGCCGATCTCCTGGGCAAAACGGGAGATGTCGTCGGGAGCGGGAGAGGCCTCGCCGAGCGGTGCGATGATCTGCCTGAGGAAGGCGGCCTGCCGTCGTGCCGCCCGCTCGACGAGGCCTGCCTCTGCGAGCTTCTCCAGCGCATAAGCGCGGGTGCTCTCCAGGAGCCGCCATCGTCCCTCGAATGAGGGGTCCAGCGACACCAGCGATTTCCCGACCAGATTGAACAGCGTTTCAATGACGTCCGACCGCGACAGAGTGTCGTCCATCATTGCACTGGCCGCATCGAGCGTGAAGCCGGCCGGAAACACCGCGAGCTGGCAAAGCAGGTGCTGCTCTGCCGGGGTCAAAAGGTCGTAGCTCCAGTCCAGTGTCGCTCGCAGGGTCTGGTGTCGCGGCAACTGGTCGCGGCGGCCGCCATTCAGGAGCTCGAAGCGCCTATCGAGACGGAGCAGTACGGTGTCCACCCCGAGATTGGCGGCCCGGGCCGCGGCAAACTCCAACGCGAGCGGAATGCCGTCGAGGCGACGACAGATGGCGGCGATCTTTTGGAGCTCCTCCGCGCCCGCAACGAAGGTCGTACGCAGTGCCCGCGTTCGCTCGAAGAACAGCTGCACTGCGCTTGCCCGCAACAGCAGGTCGGGATCGTGCATATCGAGATCGGGCACCGACAGCGCCGGAATGGCCGCAACATATTCGCCGTCGATGCGGAGGCCTTCGCGGCTGGTCGCGAGCACGGTGACGTTCGGACAATAGCGAAGCACGGCACTGGCAATCTGCGCGGCGACTTCGATCACATGCTCGCAATTGTCCAGGACAAGAAGCAGACGGCGGGTTCCGATGGCCTGCGCGATGCTTGCGGCCGAGACTTCCTGGTCGTTTGAGGCGAGCTTGAGTGCACGGGCGCATGCGGATGCCGCAAGTGCCGCATCCTGCAGGGTCGCGAGCTCGACCAGCGCCACGGAATCGTTGAACGCGGGCGCGACGCTGCGCGCCAGTTCGATCGCCAGCTTCGTCTTTCCGATGCCGCCGGGTCCGACCAGGGTCACTGCCCGATATGCCGAAAGCACATCGACCAATTGGCTCATGCAATCCTCGCGGCCGATGAGAGGCGCGCGGATGCTCGGCAGGTTGTTGGTAAAGGGTGCGTCGGCCGCAATCGTTACCGGCGCGGCCGCAGGGTGCTCCAGATGCCCGCTTCGCCAGGTCCCGGCGAGCGTATAGCCGCGGCCCGAAACGGTCTTGAGGAGATTGCGATCCTCGCCGAGTGCCTTGCGGACGGCCGAGATATGGACCTGAAGCGTGTTGTCTTCGACGGTCAGGCCCGACCAGACGCTTCCGATCAAATCATCCTTGGTGACCAGGAGACCCGCGGAGTCGACCAGCCTCTCGAGAACCTCGAACGCGCGGCTTCCGATCGGCACCGTGACGTTGTTGTGCCTCAACTCTCTTCGCCGGCAATCGATATGCCAGTGTCCAAAAGAGTAGGTGCGATCAACCGGCGACGACATAAGGGACCCGTGATTCAGTTCCGCCGCCGTGATCCGGGGGAAATCACGAGCCCGGCCCTTGAGGTCACCGATCCTTGGCAAGGATTTGAAAGCGTCAATGCGGTCGGGTCTCCTACAGGGGAGATCGTCGGCGTGTCAAGAAGGCCCGCTCAGCCGCCGGCGCTTCGTTCATTATCGATGCTGACACCCGACACGGTCGTGTTCGATACACGAATTCGTGACGATGGTCGGACGCGTGTCAGAATGGAAGGGTCCGTCGGAGGGAACCTGATGCCATCAATGAGAGCATCATTTATTCGGCATCGTCGAGAATCGTCAGCGCAGGAACTCCGGAGCCCTAATGCTTTCAGGAAACCTGCACCGTCGCAAGAACGGCGGCCTGATCGCGAGCCGCCGTTCTTCCTTACGCCGAGAGGTCAAAATCCGGAACGTTGGGGCGATCAACTTCCGGTCGGCGTCAACCGGACTTGCTCCGGTTCGCGAACTCAATCGCCCGAGGTGGGCTCGCAGGGCGGCCGGCGCCAGGGGGCGGTCGCGTACGCACCGACGTCGGGAGCACGGACGCAGCCGCGCTTGGCGGAGGCCGGCACGCGCTGAGCCGACGCATAAGCCTCGACATTGGTACGCTTCGCGTTGCCTTCGCGAGCCATCGCGGGGGAGGCAATCATGGCTGCGACCACGAATCCGGCCGACAAGAACTTCAGTGTCGTCATCGAACATCTCCTTGAGAAAGCGACGCCGAGAACGCCTCGGCCCGCACCTGAGACATGTGCATGCGTGCGCCGGATCCGCAGTGTCGATCGAACGAACATTTTCCTCTTTGCACGGAGCCGTCGCGGTGCGTTGACGTCATACATCGACGGCTCATCCGACAGGGAGGTTCGCGCGCTAGTTTGGTGAGGACGTCGCCTGGTCCGTGCGTCCATCCAGCAGTGGGCCAAACCATTCCCATCTTTCGCCGGTGAAGCGCATCATCCGGAGCTGCTCGATCGGACGAAAGTCCGTCGGTGATGTCTTTATGCGAACACCGGGAATGTAGGCTTCGAGGTCGAGATCGGTGGCCACGCGCATGATCCTTTCGTGCGTGAGATCATCGCCGCAACGCCTGATCACCTCCACGAGTGCACTCGACATATTGAAGGCCACCAGCGGCCCGCTCTCCGATCGATCTGCCTCCGGATAGTATTTCGCCATGAACGCGCGAAAATGCTGCATGCCCGGATAGCTGTCCCACTGCGGATCGGTTACGTCCATCTGATACCCCGCGCTGAGAATTCCCTTCGCGTTGTCCAGTCCGGCGGGCTTCAGCACCGCGCCGACCGAGACCGAGACGTTCGTCACGATATGGATGGGATGCCAGTCCAGCTCGGCGAGCGTCCTGATCGCCTGCGCGGCGAATTTGGGTGTTGCGACGTCGATGAATATGTCGGGCGCAGCGGCCTTGATCGCGGCGACCTCGGAGTCGATCGTCGGGGTGCTGACCTCATATGATTGGCTGGCAATCACCATTTGCGCGTGCTTGTCCTGCAGCACGTCCTTCAGGCCGAGCAGATAGTCGCGTCCAAAGTCGTCGTTCTGGTACAGGATACCGATCTTTGCTCCCGGATGGTGCCGCAGAATGTAGTCCGCATAGATGCGTGCTTCGGTTCGGTAGCTCGGTTGCCAGCCGATGGTCCACGGAAAGTGCTCGGGATCGGCCCAGCGCGATGCTCCGGTGATGACGAACAATTGCGGCACATGCCGGCTATTCATGTATTTCTGGATCGCTGCGTCGCTGACCGTGCCGAATGGCGCGAAGATCGCAAGCACCTCGTCGTTCTCGACGAGCCGTCGGGCTTGCTCGACCGCTTTGGATGGACTGTAGGCGTCGTCGTATGAAATGAAATTGACCTTCCGGCCGTTGATCCCGCCATTGTCGTTGATCATGCGGAAATACGCGCTCATCGTCCTGCCGATGATGCCGTAGGCCGATGCCGGGCCGCTGTAGGGCATGATGTTGCCGATCCGGATCTCGGTATCGCTTGCGCCGGGATCATATCGTGGCTCCGCGGAAGCGCTGCCGACTGCAAGCGCGGCGCAGGAGATGAAGAGCTTTCCCACGCGCCACGCGTTGCGCGAAATCGAATAGCCAATCTTGCCCGTGATCAAGCGATGTCTCCATGGTGCTGCCGGCTTTCGCACATATCAGATCCTGACGACGGGTCAGTTGGCGGCGCCTGCCTGAGGCGCCGACGAGCGCGTGCAGCAGTCGGCGTTGCGACTATAACGCGGACGACGCCGTGGGCCCGCTTACGGATGCTGAAGAACTGTTAAGTTTTGCAGTTTTCGGGCTGGCTCTCGGGATCGATGTAATCGGGCTTGCCGAGAAGCCGGCAGGCTGCGCCGCATGGCGGTCGCACTCCCGGAGTGCGGAACACCATCATCTGCTCCTGCAGGACGCAGAGTGCTCGATTGCGCTATCTCATCATCGATGCCAGGGCTGCTCGTGAAGGTGGCCCACGCCGAAGACGGGCGCGGCACCGCCCGGCCGTTCGAGACCCATTCGCCCGGC
This sequence comes from Bradyrhizobium sp. MV1.5, assembly GCF_055807615.1. Taxonomy (NCBI): domain Bacteria; kingdom Pseudomonadati; phylum Pseudomonadota; class Alphaproteobacteria; order Hyphomicrobiales; family Nitrobacteraceae; genus Bradyrhizobium; species Bradyrhizobium sp. MV1.5. The sequence continues at coordinate 15,556 of NZ_JBVVPL010000041.1, forward strand.
GGGCGTCAGTGCACCGCCATTCAGTACGTCGCGATCGGGGTACATCGATGCAAAGGCTGCCGGCTCCTGATCGGCGAAAGACCAGGCTGCGGATGCCGACGATATCGTTGCCGTTGAGAGTAGCGCCGCTGCGATTAGAATCTTGAATACACTCATAGCGATTCTCCATTGCTTGCTCGGTGCGGAGAGTCGCTTGGCGATGATTGCTGCTCGGCTGGTGGCGTTTCCGAAGTTTGCTTTGATGAAAATTATCTAGGTCGTCGGGGCGGAAAGTCCCGGCGGATCTGCATCACTCTTGCGGGAAGAGTCTGTCACGCTTGTCAGGATTCTCGCGCGTTTGTGCGTGGTCAAACGCGTCCGATGTCCGTTTCTGGGAGGCGGATAGTTTGAATACCTGGAGTGAGAGCAATGAAAACATTCGCTGTTGTTTGCGTCCTCGCCGGCGTTGTGCTCTCGGGCACTGCGTCTGCCCGCGGCGGCATGGGATCGCATATGTCGATGGAGAGCGGTGGTGCGCTCGGGACGAGCGCCGCCGCGCCGGGCACGAACTCGCTGGGCACTGCGCTTTCGTCGTCCGACGGCGGTGGTCACGCGATGAAGGGGCCGTTGCTTGGCACCGACCAGACCATCGACAAGGAAGACGCCCGGCTTGAGAAGATGCTGGAAGGATCGATCTGCCGCGGCTGCTGAACGACGCGCATTGCGAGACAGGGGCCGGCGGCCGCGCCGCCCGGCTACCTGTGTCTTTCGACAGGGTTGGTGCTAAGCTGGACTGAAAATGACGAAACCGCTTGGGGCTGCCCCAATGATGGCTGAGCCAGGCCAGCGTCCCGTCTACACTTGCGCGGAATGGGAAATCGATCTTGCCAGACGCGAATTGCGCTCGACCGGAGAACTCGTTCCCTTGGGTGGGCGTGCCTTTGAAATTCTTGCGGAATTGGTTCAGGCGCAGGGCCAGCTCGTCACCAGGGACGACCTGACGGAGCGCGTCTGGCGGGGCGTCTTTGTCGAGGAGAGTGCGCTTCGTGTGCATATCGCTGCGATCCGAAAGGCGCTCGGTTCCGATCGCGACATGCTGTCAACCTCCGTCGGTCGCGGTTATCGCCTGTTGGGAAAATGGCGGGTCCAGCATTTGGACACCCCGCTACAATCTGCCGCAACCGGCCTGCTGCCGTCGATCAACATTCCCAGCGCATCATTCGATCTCATCGGCCGAACGGCTGCGATCGCACATTTGTGGCGGCTTCTGTCGGCCTATCGCATCGTGACCCTGGTCGGGCCTGGCGGCATCGGAAAGACGTCGCTGGCGCTGGAGGTCGCCAGAACGCCGCCGCCCGGCTCTGTGGCTGACCGGTTGCTGGTCGAGCTGGCCCCACTGTCCGATCCAAAGCTCGTCTGCTCGGTCATCGCCAGTGTCCTCGGCGCCAAGCTCGAGGGTGAGGAGATCTCGCCTGATGCCATCGTGCGTGCGATCGGCTCTCGGCCTTTGCTGCTCATTCTCGACAATTGCGAACACGTCATCGACGCCGTGGCGCAGGCGGCCGAGCTGATTGTCAGCCACTGTGCGGGGACGATCATTGTTGCGACAAGCCGGGAGGCGCTGCGCATCGAGGGGGAGCATGTCTACCGCGTGCCTCCTCTGGGCGTGCCGCCTGAAGCCTGGCACGAGCCCGCTGGCGCTTCTGCGTACAGCGCAGTGGAGTTGTTCACGAGCAGAGCGAAGGCGCTGGGTTCAAGCTTTGTGCCCGACGAGGAGAACATCGGCGCCATCGCATCCATCTGCCGGCGGCTCGACGGCATTCCGCTGGCGATCGAGTTTGCGGCGGCGCGCGCAGTCATGCTCAGCCCGCCGAAGATCGCGTCACTTCTCGATGACAGGTTCAAATTCCTGACCACCGGCCGGCGCACGGCGTTGCCGCGGCAGCAAACGCTGCGCGCAACGCTCGACTGGAGCTACGACCTCTTGCCGGACGACGAGGCGTGGCTGCTCCGGCAGCTCGGCATATTCGCCGGCGAGTTCCAGCTCGATGCAGTGATTGCAGTTGCCGGCGAGAACATCGGCGATGTGACCGGCCAGCTTGCCAGGCTGGTGGCAAAGTCGCTCGTTGTCGCGGATATTCGCGGCGACAGCCCGCATTATCGCCTGCTGGATACGACACGTGCCTATGCATTGGAGAAGCTGCGTGCCGGCGGAGAATATCCTGGCGCAGCCTGCCGCCAGGCGAAATACTACTGCGGATTCTTTGCCAGCGCCGAAGCCGACAGCGAAGTGAGGCCGCAGGCGGAGTGGCTCACCCTCTATGGCCGACACATCGACAACGTGCGAATTAGTCTCGATTGGGCCTTCTCCCCGGGCGGAGACTCGCAAGTCGGGGCCGCCTTGACGGCGGCCGCTGTCCCGCTCTGGGTGCAATTGTCGCTGCTCGCCGAATGTCGCGAGCGGACCGAACTCGCTTTGGCGCGCCTCGATCCGACGGCTGCGAACGCGCCGCGACTTCGGATGCAGCTGTCGGCCGCGCGCGGCTGGTCGCTGATGTACGGTGTTGGCAGGGCCCGGGAGGCTGGTCCCGCCTGGGCGGCGACCCTGCAGCTCGCCGAGCAGCTCGGTGACAGGGATTACCAGCTGCGCGCGTTGTGGGGGCTCTGCATCGATCAGTTCAACAACGGCGAATTCCGCCGCGCGCTCGAATTTGCTAATCGCTTCGCGGAGGTCGTGGCCGACTCCGGCAATCCCGTCGACCGCATGATGGCCGACCGCCTTCTCGCAACCACGCTGCATTATCGCGGCGACCAGCGGCTCGCCTATCATCATATCGGACGAACCCTGTCGCGGCTCTCGGATCTTGCGGCAAAGCCGCAGGTCATTCGTTTCCGGTTCGACCTGCGGGTCTCAACGCGCTATTTCCAGGCACGGATCCTGTGGTTGCTCGGCCTCGCGGATCAGGCCTTGAGCGTCGTTGAGCACAACGTCGAGGAAGGCCGGACCAGTGGTCACGCACTCACGTTTTGCAGCGTCCTCGGCCAGGGTGCCTGCCCGATTGCGTTCCTGGCCGGCGATCTCGACGCCGCCGAGCGCTATTGTACTATGCTGCTCGAACACACCGAGCGACATCCGATCCGCCTGTGGAATCTCTGGGCGCGCGCCTTCAGAGGAATGCTGAACTCGCGCCGGGGTGACCTCGCGACCGGATTGCCCCTGCTGCGCAAGACGTTCGAGCTCGCGGGCGAGGCTTGCCACCTGCCGCGCTTTCTGCTTCCCCTCGGCGAACTTGCGGTATGTCTCGGCGACGCCGGCGAGGTATCGCAGGGGCTTGCGACCGCCGACGAGGCGCTCACGCGATGCGAGGCCAGGGACGAGGGGTGGTACGTCGCCGAACTCTGGCGCATCAAGGGCGAATTGCTGCTGCTTCCCGGCGAGCACCGCTCGGCGATTGCCGCCGCGCAGGCCTTCGACAGGGCGTTAGAGGTGGCGCGGAGCCAGGGCGCCTTGGCTTGGGAGCTGAGAACGGCGATCAGCGTGGCACGATTGAAAGTGAGCGAGGGGCATCCGGGCGATGCACGCCGTGTTCTCGCGTCCGCATACGGCAAGTTCACTGAAGGTTTCGAGACGGCGGACCTCCGCGACGCGCGTGCAATGATGGCGAAGCTCGGATCGTAGGTCCTGGATGCCCCGGGAAGCGGCATCCGATTCAACCAATCGGATGCCGGTGCAGCCTCGGCGAGCACCGCATCGGGCGGGGCAAAGGGCGCTGACGTGCTCAGGAGAGGGTCATTTGGCCGCAGACGCGTACGGGCGCACCGGATTCAGCTCGGCAAGCAACTCTCTCGCCATCTCGAGGCTGCGCGTATCGAAGCCCTCGGTAAATCGCAGATAGACGGACGCAAGCATATCGTGCGCCTCCTGGCAGCGGCCGCCTCGCTGCCATAGTCTCGCAAGCCCGATCGCCGCGCGAAGCTCATAGCCCAGCGCTCCCTGATGATGAGCGAGGTCGAGCGCCTGCACGAAGCTCAGCTCCGCCTGCGAAAGATCCGGATTGCTCTTATGCATCAGCGCTTCAGCCCTTGCGCGCAGCATGTCGGGCATCTCCATCATGAAGTTGCAGCGCCGGGCCTGGGCAATCGCCTGATCAATGGTGTCGAGGGCTTCGTCACCGTTACCTGTAGCCGACAAGGCATCGGCGAGGGACATGCGCAACCCTGCCACCGCACCGAAGCTCTGGCTCTGCAGCTTGTCGATCGAGCCTTTCAGCATAGCGAGCCCGATGCCGGTCTCGCTTCGGGCCAGCAGCGTAATCCCCTTCATCGCCTCGCCGACCATCTGGAGAATGGCGAGGTTGTGCCTTCGAGCCTCCACGACGAGCCTGTCGATGTGTTCCTCACAATCCTCCGTATCGCCATTCCAGAAGAAGACGTCGAATGCCCATGCTAACGCTCGGCAGAACATGACCGGATGATTCGTTGCGATCACGTCGGAGATGGCCCGGCGCACCATCTGCGCTGCTTGATCCGGATATCCCTGAAGCCAGAGGACGCGCGCAAGGGTGATTTGAGCGCGTTTAGGGTATTCGAGGGTGAGGCCGCTAAGGATGTCACCATCCATGCCCGGATGACGCAACGCCGCTTCGATGTATGAGCGGGACTCAACGAACCTGCCGAGATATTGGCAGGAGATGCTGAGCAACACGCGCATGCGCGCGACGGCAATGGGATCGTTGCTGGTCAGCGCAACGGCTTCGCCGCGTTTGGCGGTGGCTAGTACCTCATCGTATTTGCCGACGAACAATTGCAGCAGGTGCAACTGGTCGATCAAACGGATCTGCCCTTGCACGTCGCCAATCTTCTCGGTCAGTTCAAGCGCTCGGTTGAGATGATTAACGCCTAGTTCGTCGAGCCGTCCCGTGAGCATACGGGTGGCGCCCAGCGCAGTGTGAAGGACGAGGTCCTGCCTGATGCTTCCATCGGTTTCATCCAGTGCTTCGATGGCGCGGGTAACCCAGAGTTCGCATTCCGCCAGGAGCGACAGCTTGAAGAACAGCGGGATCGATGCCGCAGCGAGCGCCACGCCGGCTCTGCGGTCGCCTTGATCGGAGAAGCACCACGCCAGCGCGGCGCGGACGTTGCCGAATTCCTCGGCAACCGCCGAAAGGTCTCGGTTCGTTTCGCTCCCGATCGTTTCAAGCAGAGTGAGAAAGTAGCAGGCGTGACGTCGCGAGATCGCGCCAGCGTTCCCGCTGGCGACAAGTTTCTCTTGCGCGTACGCCCGGGTCGAGTCGGCAAGGCGGTAGCGGGTTGGTTGCGAGCCGGTGTTCAGTGTAAGCATCGACTTGGCAACGAGGCCGTCGATGATCGCCAGGATCGTGTCGTCGTCCTCTGTGGCCACGGCGATCGATCGGGCGGCGTCCAGGGTCATGCCGCCGACGCACACCGATAGCTGGCCGAGAATGACTCGCTCCGGTTCGGATAGAAGATTGTAGCTCCATTCGATGGTTGCGCGCAGCGTCCGGTGTCGAGGCAGTGCCGTGCGTCGCCCCTCCCACAGCAAATTGAGGTGCTGATCGAGGAGCTGGACCATCGCCCTCGCGCCGTATGCGCTCACATGGCCGGCGGTGAGTTCGATGGCAAGCGGGATGCCATCGAGCCGGCGGCAGAGGTTGCCGACGTCCGGGGCGTTCGCATCCGTCAGCGTGAACTCGCCGCCTCCTGCAGTCGCACGCTCCACGAAGAGTTTCACGGATGGGTAAGCGAGGGCGTTCGCGGCCGTCAGAACGGCCTTCTCCGGCGGGCTCGGAAGCGGCGGGAGACGGTATGTGAACTCGCCTTCGACGCGCAGCAACTCACGGCTCGTGGCCAGGATGTGCAGCTCCGGGGCCGTCTGGTAGAGCCGCTCGGCCAGCGCCGCCGTTGCTTCGATGACATGCTCGCAGCAGTCCAGAATGAGCAGCATGCGCCTGTCGCGCAGGAATGCCGCCAGGCTGCTCGCCGGATCGTTCGATCGCGCCAGCAGTCCAAGTGACGATGCGACGATCGCCGGCACCGGAGCGGCGTTGCCGGTTTCGCCGAGACCGACGAAGTGGACATGTCCGGCGAATTCCGCGAGCAGGGCGTGGCCCGCGGAAATGACGACCGTTGTCTTGCCGATGCCGCCGGGGCCGACAACCGTGACGAAGCGGTGGGCTCTCAGACTTTCCGAGATGTCCTGGATGGTATGCTCACGCCCCAGCATCTGCCGGGGATGCGCCGGCAAATTGTGGACATAAGTCGGATTGCTCGACGCAGGTTGCCTCTGTTTGGGGCGTGAGACCGCAGCGACGAAGCAGTAGCCTTGGCCGGAGACCGTGCTCAGATATCTGGCGCCGGCATCGCCGTCTCCGAGTGCTTTGCGGAGTGCGGCGATATGGACACGCAGGCTGTTTTCCTCGACGTTGGCGCCCGGCCATGTCGTGGCTATCAGATCCGTCTTGCTGACGACGTTGCCGGCCTGCCGGACCAGCGCGAGCAGGATGTTGAACGCACGATCCGATAGTCGGAGCGGGCTCCCGTTTCGTTCAATCCGCCGCTGCGAGAGGTCGAGGCGAAACGGCCCGAAGAGAAAGATCTCATGGGCGGACTCGTCTTGAGCGGAGCGGCCGGCTTGGGCCATCATGTCGTTGCTTTGCCAGCGGGGGACCATTTTCGGATATCGACCCGGCGCACGACTCGTCACGTTCTATCACTTGGAAGCACACCAAGACGTGTGAACGCAGTGGCCCTTAAACGGTAACATCCGGTAGTTTTGGGGTAAAGCATCGCGCTCTATCACTTTCGTCTGAGGCTTGGATGTCCCGCCCCGCGATGCGCGCGCCCTATCCGATCACTGCCGGGTTGAGAATGTCTTCCAGTCCGATCCGGCGGAGCAGTTCCGCGCGGACGCTATCCGCGACGGTGTCGACGGCTGCAGCCCCGTCGTCGTCCGGACCAAAATGAACGCGTAGCGGACGCTGTCCGAATGGCATATCGACGATATCGGCTATGGCGGTCGCGACGTCTTGCGGAGTTTGATCCTTCGCCGGAAGCTGCCCAAGTGCCGAGAGCGCGATCTCGCTCAAATCGGCGGTCGGACCATCCGCGTATTCCTCTGCCCGAACGGTGTCCAGCGGCCGGCCGGAGCGAATGTAGTGGCCGGGCCCGAGCGCGCTGGGAACGACGATGGTTGTCTCGACACCCCAACGCGCGAGCTCGCCGGCATAGCCGAGCGCCAGCGCATCCAGGGCGGCCTTTGAGGAAGCATAGGCGCCCAGGAAAGGAACCGAGCCGCCTCGCGCGCTGCTCGACGAGACCCATATCAGCAGGCCATGGCCCTGCTTACGCAACTGTGGCAACGCGGCCCGATTGAGCCGTTGCGAACTCAGCACGTTGGTGTCGTAGAGCTCGGCAAGCTGGGCCGGTGTAAAGGCCTCCGCCGGCCCGTAGAGGACCTGGCGGGCATTGTGCACGATCACGTCGAGGCGGTTGTTCTCAGCGACGATGGCGTCGATAGCCGAGTTGACGGAGGCTTCCGAGGAGACGTCGAACGCGATGGTTCGGAGGTCCGCGCCACGCTTGCCGTCCTCGGCTCCGCCATCGGTGCCGCCGTGCTCATCCACTTCCGGCATTGAAACGTAGACCGTGTGGCCGGCCTGCGCCAATTTCTTGCAGGTGCTTCGTCCGATGCTGTTCCCAGCTCCTGTGACGATGATCACTTTGCCCATTCGAATCCCAATCGCATTCCACCTTCCGCAAAGACACCAGCGCCATCGCGACACGTTCGTCGTTTGGCGATTGATCGCTGGCCTTGTGCGAAGAGTTCCTGAAATACAGCCGGGCGCAAGACGGGTCTTTCGAGCCCGGCGGCTAATTTCCAGATCGCACGAAATATTTCGAGAAAGCCCGAAAGCGCATGAGGACGGGTCTCCCGCGGATCCGGCAGGCTCGACGTGCCTTCGCGAAATTGGCGTTGGCTTTCAGAAGATCGCGGCTGTGGCCGCAGGCTACAAGAGCCGCTCGACAGAACGGGCCGTGTGACGCGTCTGTGTCAGCTCGCTCGTTACGAGGAGAAGCGATGAATCAGCCAGGCAAACTGCCGCGTTCGAGACTCGGATCGCTCGTGTTGATTGCCGCCGTCCTGGGAGGGGGCACTGCGGCGTTCGCATACACTGCGGGGTGGCTCTCGCCCGGGCGCCTGACACCGGAGCTGATGATTTCGGCGCTGACGCCTCCGAGTGGCGCGCCGCTCGGGCACCGGCGAAATCATGCGAAGGGAATCTGCTTCACCGGCATCTTCGAGGCGAACGGAAACGGCGTGGAACTTTCGCGGGCCATGGTCTTCGAACGCGGCACGTATCCGGCGCTGGGTCGCTTCAATCTCGGCACTGCCGATCCGAACGCCGTGGATGCAACTGTCCGTGTGCGCGGTTTGGGATTGCAGATCGCCGCAGCGGATGGCGAAGAGTGGCGGATGGCGCTGATCAACCCGCCGTTTTTCGCGGTGTCCACGCCGCAGGCGTTTCACGACCTGCTGATCGCATCCGCCAAGAAGGAGCCGGAGGCGATGAAGAGTTTCATCCAGGCAAATCCGGAATTTGCCGCCTTCGCGACCTGGGCGAAGACGGCGCCCTGGACCACCAGCTATGCGGAGGAGCCTTACCACGGGCTCAATAGTTTCATCTTCACGAACGCGAAGGGCGAGGAGCACGCGGTGCGATGGTCGCTGCTGCCCACTGTGCAGCCCGTTCCGGTTTCGCAAGCCGAGCTGGAAAAGCGCGGTCCGGATTTTCTCGAGCAGGAGATAGCGGAGCGCGTCCGGACCGCCGGACCGCAACGCTGGACCATGGTCACGACGGTCGCCGATCCCGGCGATCCGACCGCGGACCCGAGCAAGCGCTGGCCCGAGGGCCGTCGCTCGGTGCAGGTCGGAACGCTCATCGTGCAACGCATCGAACCGGAGCAGGACGGGCCTTGCCGCGACATCAACTTCGATCCGACCGTGCTGCCCCAGGGAATCCGGGTGTCGGACGATCCTTTCCCGGCCGCGCGCTCGTCGGTCTACCGCAAGTCCTATGATTTGCGTGCGGCCGAAGCCGGCAACTATCCGCGAATCGCGACCGTCAAGCCATGAGCAACTCTCCGCATCGTTTCGCCCTGTTTCAGCGGCTCCTGCACTGGCTGATGGCTGCCTGCATCGTTGCCATGTTCTTCATCGGCGTCGGCATGGTGTCCACTGTGGCGCCGACATATCTTCCGCTCATCCTGATCCACAAGACGCTCGGCGTCACGCTTCTGGTCCTCGTCGTGATCAGGCTGGCGCTGCGGCTCCATTACGGCGCGCCGCCGTTGCCGGCAGATCTTCCGCCGGCGATCAAGCTGGGAGCGAGATTGTCGCACCAGCTCCTCTATGGCTTCATGATCGTCATGCCGTTGCTGGGTCTCGGCATGCTCTGGGCTGCGGCCTATCCGGTCGTCCTGTATGGCGGGATTCGAATCCCGGCGCTGCTGCCGCAGAGCGATCGCGTGCACACGCTGCTATGGAATGCTCATTTTTACCTGGGCTTCGCGTTCGTTGCCCTCGTGCTGCTGCATCTGGCGGCAGCGCTGTTCCACACATTGGTTCGCCGCGACGGCGTGTTCGGGACGATCGCACTGTTTCCACTGCGGAACAGGACGACGCCGGCGGAATGAGCGCTTCGCGTGCCGGCGAAATCCGCAGCTCAAATTTCTAAACCTCCAGCAAGGATGACGACAATGAGCAAGGCAGATCTCCAAAGCCCGACGGATCTCGGGGCTAATGCGAACCGGGACGTTCCAGCCGCGCTGAGAGCGCTGCTGGCCGATGTCTTCGCGCTGTACCTGAAGACCAAGAACTTCCATTGGCACGTATCGGGCAGTCATTTCCGCGACTATCATCTCCTGCTCGACGAGCAGGCCGAGCAGATCTTTGCCATGACCGACGACATTGCCGAGCGGGCACGAAAAATCGGCGGAACCACACTGCGCTCGATCGGCCACATCGCGCGCGAGCAGCGCATTCTCGACAACGACGCGGATTATGTCGATCCGCAGGACATGCTGGCCGAGCTGCGCAGCGACAACCAGCAGCTGACGCGGGAGATGCGCCGGGTCCACGAGCTCTGCGATGAATACGGCGACGTCGCGACCGCAAGCCTGCTGGAAAACTGGATCGACGAGACGGAGCGGCGGATCTGGTTCCTGTACGCGACCGGCCGGAGTGGTCCGAGTTCGTAGGTGCGGGGCATGCCGTCGCTGCATCCTCAAGAGATAGCGCCGGGCACCGTCCACGCTGTGGCCTTTTGGCATCCCGGCAACGGCATCGGCCCGGTCAGGGAGGATGTCGGCCGGCACAATGCGATCGAGAAGCTCGCCGGATCGCTCGTTCGCGCGGGGATTACGCTGCTCGCGATCGCCCGCGATGACGAATATGGCGTCTTCACGCACCCGCGCCACGTCTTGCTGCCTGAAGAGGCCGCGCGACGGGCCGACTGCTGACCTCGCGGGCCGACCAGTATGACGATGCAAGCCGCATCTTCCGCGCTGAACGTCGAGGCGCCCATCGACGTCTACGCTCCGGAACGATCCCTTCTCGTCGCATCGGTCCTGAGCCTGTCAGGTGGCTTCCTCGACGCCTTTACCTGGCTCTCGCTCGGTGGCGTGTTTGCTAATTCGCAAACCGGGAATGTCGTATTCATCGGCGTCTACGCGATGTCCGGCCAATGGCAGCAGGCGGTCCACCATCTGCTTCCGATGGTCGCGTTTCTCCTCGGCGCGTCGATCGCGATCCGTATCCGGGCGCCGCTGCGCTGTCTCGTCGGAGAGATCGTCTGCCTGGGGGCGGCGATGCTATTGCTGCATCGCGTTCCGGATATGGTCGCGATCCTCGGAATCTCCTTCGGTGTCGCGCTGCAGTCGGCGAGCTTCAGGCAGGTGGAGCGTTGGAAGTATCTCTCGACGACCGTGACCGGCAATATGTTCCGCGCCATCGACCAGTCCGTCGCGACATCCGATCCTGATGCAGTACGCGGCGCCGGGGTCATGCTTCTGCTCAGCCTGATGTTCCTATTGGGAGCCGCCCTCGGCAGTTGCGCGACGAGGTGGCTGGGAGCGTGGAGCCTTGCGCTGCCGATTGCATCGTCGATGCACGTTCTTTGGTTCTGCCGCCGGCATCGCCATCGGCGAGACCAAGGCTGACACTCTGAGCCCGGAGGCATCGAAGCGGGCGTTCGCGTCCGGCGATCCTTATGTTCGGGCCTTCGGCATGACGCCGGGGCTGTTGTCCGGCCATTGGGCGATCAGCTTCTCGTTGATGTTGAAATGCTGGGCGACGAGGCTGGGGGGCGTGTGCGTCAGCCAGTTGGAGAGCGACACCTCCTCGTAGCGGGGTGCACGGAACACCCCGACGAACTGCAATTCAGTGTCGCCGACATTCTCGACATAGTGGCCGAGATTACGCCGGACATAGCCGATGTCGCCGGCCGAGAAATCCGTCGTCAGCGCGTTGGGGCCGGTGTCGAACACCGTCATCCGCGCCTTGCCCTTGATGTAATACTGCCACTCGTCGGCGTTCGGATGCCAGTGCATCTCCCGGACCGCTCCCGGCGGCATCGTCACCAGCGCCGCGGCGACGGTGGCGGCGACCTTGAAGTTGCTACTGTCGGCGACGCGGATGCTGCCGGCGGAGCTCCCCTTCACCGGGGCCGAACTGCCGAGCGAATGGATGAACGGATAGGGCGGTGCTTCGGCATGCCTGGCGATTGTGGCGCGATCGGCGGCGAGATCGCCGGCCTCGTGCCCTGGAATATCCAGCGATTGTGCAGCGGGATCTTCGCGAACGCGTCGGCCGGGACGCCGAAATTTTTCGCTAGCACCTCGGGCGGCGTATGGGCGATCCAGTCCGTTACCAGCAACGTGTTGAACTCATTGGCGTGGCCGTCGTCGAAACAGATCACGAATTCGCAGCCATCGGGCCCCAGGCCTTGCAGCGAATGCGGCGCCCCTGGTGGGAAATACCAGAGGTCGCCGGCCTTGAGATCGCCGACATAGGGACGTCCCCGCGTGTCGAGCGCGGTGATGCGGCAACTGCCGTAGGTCATGATCGCCCATTCGGCCGCCTGATGCCAATGCAGCTCCCGGATGCCGCCTGCGGACAGCCGCATGTTGACGCCGGAGATTTCCCTCGAGATCGCGAAATCCTCGACAGTGACTTGCCGTGCCCAGCCGCCGTTCTGGATCCGTCTCGGTGCGTTGTTGAACGAAGCCCAATCCATCGGCAGGCCGCCGACGTCGGTCGCGGGCGGCGTTTGGACGGAGGGAAACTGTTCAGCGAGAGCCGGGGTCTGCGGACCGGGATCGGTCAGGCTTCCGGGGCTCTTGGCGTTGATCGCACCTTGCGGTGGCTCGTCTGGATTGCCGAAGGTTGCTGCCTGTGCGCCAGAGCCGACCATGGCGGCGCCCGCCGCAGACATGGCCAGCAAATCACGTCGGGAAAACATCTTGGGTCTCCTCAGAATAGTCAAAAGCCCTCTGTGGCGACGGGGCTCCGGATTCAAAGCCTATTTCCTGGCTGCCGGCACAGCTTCCGCGAACGGCCTTGCTTTTTCCGGAATGCACTGGCTGCTTCAGCCCGCTGCCCGGGGCCGAACATGTGAAATTGCGAAATTCGGCTTCGTTTTGAAAAGACGGCTGTGCCTGCACGATACCGAGCAATAGAGCCGGTCCCGGAAACGTCCGATCACGTTTCGGCGCAGAGGTCGTAGCGCGGCGAATCCGCCGGGACGGAGACCGGCAGCGTGAACCAGAAGCGGGCGCCGCCATTCGCGCCGTGGGCTTCGGCGCCGATCCGGCCTCCATGCGCTTCGACGATCGACCGGCAGATCGGCAGTCCCATGCCCATCCCGCTGTCCTTGGTTGTGAAAAAGCTCTCAAACAGCCGATCGACATGTTCGGCGGCGATGCCAGGGCCGTTGTCCTCCACGGAGCAGCACAATTTCGCCGCGTCCTGTGTGACCGTGCTGATGACGATCCTGCGATCGTCACATCCTGCTTGCGTCATCGCCTGCACCGCGTTGATGGCCAGATTGACGATCACCTGCTGGAGCTGGGTGCGGTCACCGAGCACCTGCGGGCTAGTCGGATCAGGCCGGTGCAGGATCGTCACGCTGCGGGATTCCATCTCGTGTCGCAGGAAGAGCAGCGCTTCGTGAACGATCTCGTCAAATGACAGGGATGCCTGCGCGGAGGCTTTCCGAGAGGCCATCCCGTGAACGCGCGCCACGATGTTCGCGGCTCGTTGGGTATCCACGACGATGTTCTCGATGGTCTTGCGGATCTCGACGATATCGGGCGTGGGCCTGTTCAGCCACCGCAGCCCGGCGGCGCCGTTGGTGGCGATAGCGGCCAGGGGCTGATTCACCTCGTGGGCGATCGACGCGGTGAGCTCGCCGAGCATTGAGACGCGCGCGGCATGTGCGAACTCGGCCTGAACCTGCCGCAGCTGCTCCTCAGCGCGAACACGCTGTGAAATGTCGATCGTGCCAACCAGGCTTATTTCGAGATCATTGATGGGGCCGACCCGGGCCGTTGTGAAGAGGACGTCGACGACGCGGCCGTCCCACGTGACCATCCTGGTCTCTTCCTCGAAATTCGTCTCGCCGCGATAACGGGATTCCATCGCCCTCCGGAACGTATCGGGACGTTCCTTCCAAGTCTCGGCCATGGAACGTCCGACAGAGCCGTCGACGCCGCCTCCGAACATCTGGATCGCCCGTTCGTTGGCCTCCTGAAACGAGAGAGCATCCATGCAGGTCCGGAGGAATTCGGGATGGCTGTCGAAATAAGCGCCGAGGTCCTTGACGCCCTCGGCGCGCAATTTACGGAACAGCACGACCAGCCTGCTGGCGTCGAGCTGCCGGAATGCGATCGGCATGCGGCTGAACAAATGGCGGTAGCGCTGCTCGCTCCGCTCCAGCTCGACATGGGCTTTCTTCTGGGCGGTGATATCCATGATCGCGCCGACGAGCGTCAGCGAAGCGGCCAGAAAAGCAGCGAAAGCGATCGCCGTAAAATTGTCTCCAAGCAGTGAACAGGCGAAGGACAGCAGGGTCAAAACAAGGCTACCCCAAGCCCACAGCAGAATCCGATCCTGTATTGTCTGGATCGGCAGCAAACGGCGCCACCATCGCCGGGGCTGTACGGGGTCGGAGCCATCCAGGCATTCGAGCGTCATGCAAACGGTCTACCGCCCCGCCGCAGGCCAGTCTTTTGCGTTTTCGTCGGCGCTTTGTCAAAACGCACGAAGCCGTGATCGTGCTGGTATGATGCGGGCGGTGACCTGCTCAGGCGGATTCATGGCGCAATCCCGCATCTGCTTCGGTCGTGGATGGGGTGGATGGCTCGGCCGTCCGCGGCTTGCGTCCGGTGAGCCAATTGCTGAGCCGGTCCAGATAGAGATAGACGACGGGGGTCGTGTAGAGTGTCAGGACCTGCGATAGCATCAGGCCGCCGACGATCGTGTAGCCGAGCGGCTGGCGCAACTCGGCGCCGGTGCCAGAGCCGATCATCAGCGGCACGCCGCCCAGCAGCGCGGCCATCGTCGTCATCAGGATCGGGCGAAAACGGAGCGTGCAGGCCTGGTAGATTGCCTCTTCCGGGCTGAGCCCGTGCTGGCGCTCCACCGCGAGGGCGAAATCGACCAGCATGATGCCGTTCTTCTTGACGATGCCGATCAGCAGGATGATGCCGATGATGGCGATGACGCTGAGATCCATGTGGACCGCCAGCAGCAACAGCAGCGCGCCGATGCCGGCCGAGGGCAGCGTCGACAGGATCGTAATGGGGTGGATCAGGCTCTCATAGAGCACGCCGAGGATGATGTAGATCACGATCAGCGCCGCCCCGATCAATAGCGGCGTGCCCGACAGGGAGGACTGGAACGCCTGCGCATTCCCCTGGAACGAAGCCGTTAGCGAGGCGGGCTTGCCGGTGCTCTTCTCGATGCTCTGGATCGCCGTCACCGCGTCGCCCAGTGCGACGCCGGGCTTCAGGTTGAACGAGATTGTCACCGAGGGGAACAGGCTCTGGTGATTGATCAGGATCGGCGCGGGCTTGATGACGCTGTGAACCAGCGTGCTCAGGGGGACCTGCTGGCCGGTGGCCGAGTTCAGGTAGACGTCCTTCAGCGCTTCGGGGCCGTACTGGAAACGCGGATCGACCTCCATCACGACATGGTACTGGTTCAGCGAGGTGAACATGGTTGAGACGATGCGCTGGCCGAAGGCGTCATCGAGCGTGTTGTCGATGGTCGTGGGCAAAATGCCGAAGCTCGATGCGACCTCGCGATTGACGGTGACTTCGAGCCGGGGGCCGGCATTGGCCTGGTCGCTCGCGACGTCGGTGATGAGATCGAGCGCGCGGAGTTTTGCCAGGAAGGTCGCCGACCAATTGGTAAGCTCGTTGGAATCGGCATCCGTCAACGTGTACTGATACTGCGTCTTCGACAGCCGTGCGCCGATGGTGATGTCCTGCGCAGCCTGCATGTAAAGCCTGATACCCTGGATATAGGCGAGCCGAGGCTCCAGCCGTTCGATAATCTGATCGGCACTGGCCTTGCGCCCGGGCTTCGGCTTCAGGACGATGAAGATGCGTCCCTGGTTGAGCGTCGCGGTCGGGCCGCCCGGGCCGATATAACTCGCCACCGACTGGACCGCTGGATCCTTCGAGAGGATATCGACGACCGCCTGCTGGCGCTCGGACATCGCGGGGAAGGAGATGTCCTGTGCGGCTTCGGTGATGCCGACGATCTGCCCGGTGTCCTGCTGCGGGAAGAAACCCTTCGGTATGATCACGTAGAGGTAGCCGGTCAGCGCGATGGTCGAGAGCATCACCAGCAGCGTCACGAAGCGATGGCGCAGCACGATTCGTAGTCCTCTCGCATAGAGCGCGAGCAGGGCATCGAAACCGCGTTCGAAGGCGAGGTAAACCCGGCCGTGCTTCCTCCGCGTGTCGTCCTTCAGGAGCCGCGCGCACATCATCGGCGTCAGCGTCAGCGAGATGATGAGTGACAGCAGCAGCGCGGCGGTGATCGTGATCGCGAATTCCTGGAACAGCTTGCCGACGTAGCCGCCCATCAGGAATAGCGGGATGAACACCGCGATCAGTGACAGGGTGATGGAGACGATCGTGAAGCCGATTTCGCTGGAACCTTTGAGCGCGGCTTCCATCGGCGTCATACCCTGCTCGAGATGGCGCACGATGTTCTCGATGACGACGACGGCATCGTCGACCACGAAGCCCACCGCGATCGACAGTGCCATCAGCGAGAGGTTATCCAGGCTGTAGCCGAGCACGTAAAGCACCGCGAACGTGCCGACCAGCGACAGCGGAACCGTGATCGCCGGGATGATGGTGGCCCAGAAATTCCGTAGAAACAGGAATATGACCATCACCACGAGTGCGACCGTCAGCATCAGCGTGAATTGAACGTCGGAGACTGCGGCGCGAATGGTGGCGGTCCGGTCGGCGGCAATCGTCACCTTGATCGCGGGCGGAACAGAGGCCTGCAGTTGCGGCAGCAGCTTCTTGATGCGGTCGACGGTTTGGATCACATTGGCGCCGGGAACGCGCTGCACCGCCAGGATGATGGCGCGATCCTTGCCGTACCAGCCGGCCAGGAGGTCGTTCTCGGGCCCGTCGATTGCCGTACCGATGTCGCGTATCCGCACCGGCGAGCCGTTGCGATAGGCGATGATGAGGTCTTCATAGGCGGCGGGCTTGAGCAACTGATCGTTGGTGTTCAGCGTATAGGTGACACGCGGGCTGTTGAGCGTGCCCTTGGGCAGGTCGACATTGGCGCCGGCGATCACGCTGCGGACGTCTTCGAGGCCGATGCCGCGTGCGGCAAGCGCCTGCGGATTGACGCGAACACGGATTGCGGGCTTCTGTTGGCCGCCGATGCCGACGAGGCCCACGCCCGGTACCTGCGAGATCTTTGGCAGCAGGATGTTCTCCGCGTAAGCGTCGACTGTGGTCAGCGGCAGCGAGTCCGAGGTCAGCGCGATCAGCATGATCGGCGTCTCCGCCGGGTTCACCTTCCGGATCGTCGGCGGGTAGGGGATATTCGGCGGCAGGAAAGGGCTCGCGGCATTGATCGCCGCCAGCACGTCCACCGCCGCGCTGTCCACCGTGCGCGACAGCTCGAATTGCACTGTGAGCTGGGCCACGCCGAGCGCACTGGACGAGGTGAGCTGGGTGATACCGGGAATCTGGCTGAGCTGCTGCTCGAGCGGGGTGGCCAGCGACGAGGCGATCGTGCCCGGGTCGGCGCCGGGCAGTTGCGCCGAGATCTGGATGGTCGGGTAGTTGACGTTCGGCAGCGCGCCGACCGGCAACAGGGGATAAGCCGCAAGGCCGCACAGCAGCAGGCCCGCCATCAGCAGCGCGGTTGCGATCGGCCGCAGGATGAAGGGCGCGGAAATGTTCATGGGATCGCATCCTGCACGGCGCTCTGCAGGTCGGCTTCACGCGCGGCTTTGCCGTGCAGCTCGAGAACGCGGCTGCCTTCCGTCAGTCGATACTGGCCGTCGACGACGACAACGTCACCGGATTTCAGGCCCTGGTCGATCAGGGCCTGGCCATCGGTGATCTGGTCGACGTGAACGGGACGCAAGGTAACCGTCTGGTCGTTACCCACGACATAGACATAGCTACCGTTCGGGCCCTGCTGCACGGCCGAGCCGGCGACAGTGAGCGCATCCTTCTGAATCTCGAGCAGCAGGCGCGCATTCACCAACTGGCCCGGCCATAGCCGGTGCTCATGGTTCGGGAACACCGCCTTGAGCTGGACGGTGCCGGTCGTTCCCGCGATCTCGTTGTTGACCAGCAGTAGCGTGCCTTCGTCGAGCTTCGTCTTGTTGTCCTGGCTGTAGGCGATGACCTTCAGGGCGCCCTTTGCGGCGTGCTCCTGGATCATCGGCAGGTCTGCCTGCGGCAGGGTGAACAGCAGCGAGATCGGCTCGATCTGGGTGACGACGACGAGGCCATTGGCGTCGGTCGGATGAATGACATTGCCGACATCGATCTGGCGAACGCCGGTGATGCCGGGAACGGCCGACGAGAGGCGCGTATAGCTCAGCTGGACGTTGGCCTCGTCGATCTGGGCCTGGTCCGCCTTCACGGCGGCCTTGAGCTGCGCCACCTGCGCCGTCTGCGTCTCGATCAATTGCGGGGTCGCATAGCCCTTGTCGCCGAGTTGATTGTAGCGGGAGAGATTGGCTTCGGCATTCGCGAGCTGCGCCTGGTCCCTGTCGCGATTGGCCGTCAACTGCTCGATCTGGGCCTCGTAAGGACGTGGATCGATCTGGGCGAGCAAGTCGCCGGCCTTGACGGCCTGTCCCTCGGTGAAGGCGATCTTGACGATCTGTCCTTGAATCTGGCTGCGCACGACGTCGGTGTTGTAGGCGATCACCGTGCCGATTCCGTGCAGATAGATCGGAACGTCCTTGCCCGTGACCGTGGCGGCGACCACCGGCACCGCAGCGGGCACGGGTGCGGCTGCCACGGCCGGCGATCGGTCAGTGCCGAAGAACCAGAAGCCCGCGCCGAGCATGATCGCAGCGAGAGTGAGGAGCGCAATGGTGAGGTTCCGTTTCACTGTGATGGTCCTTCTTGATCTCAGGGATTGCCGGAGCCGTCGATCGATGTCGTGCCGTTCAAGGACGTTGTGCCGTTCAAGGATGTGGGGCCAGCCACCGGCACGGACGGACTGATTCCGGCGCCTCCGATTTCAGTGGCGCCCAGCGGAATTCCAACGCGGCCGACTCTCGATGTCGAGGGCAGGGACGAGACCGCTGCGGTGCTGTCGGCACAAGTGGTCGATGAGGTGCCGGACAATCCGCCGCCGTCGAACAATGCTCCGGTCGATGCGGCGTTGCCGGACCCGGCGCAGGCGGTCGTGCTTTGCGCAGGATTGATCGGCGAGATGCCCGGCGTTGCGATCTCGGTCGATCCCAACGGAATGCCCACAGGTCGTGTGGATTGCGGGTTGAGCGGCGACGTCGGAAGCATGCCGGCGGGAGGCTGCATGCCCGGCGCCGTTGCTTGAGCGATGGCCGCAGCCGGGACCAGCCACAGCATGGCGGTCGCAAGTATCACACCGTTACATGTTGAATATTGTTGTCGCATGGATGAAAGCTCCGGCCGACTGCGATCGAACCATAGGAAGCTGCGCCGGCGCGGGTATTTCCAGAACGCACGCCCTGCTGCCCGGCTGCACGACGACGAGGCCAATCCGGTGCGTCGTGCATCGCATTCTGTCTTGCGCGACCACGCTCGACGCATCGCCTCGCCGATGGCCTGAGATAGCAGTCGCTATCTCAGAATAGCCCGGGCGTGTGCGATCTCCCGACTGCACGCGGCGATGTCGCCGCCGCGATTGGCGGTGCGCGCGCGATCGAGCGAGTCGAGCGCGTCGGTGAAATCGACGCTATTGCCACCAGCTGCCTCCGCGAGCGAGCGGGGCGTGGGTTGATGGCCGCGAAGCGCGCTGAGGCTCTCCGGCTGCCAGCCGTGGGAGCCCGCGTCCTTCTCTATGGCCAGATCGAGCCGGGCCTGGGTCTGCGCGATGTCATCCGTGCAGGTTCCGGCACGAGCCGGCATCGTTGCGCACAGCAGCACGAAGAGGGCGGCGCTGCACTTTGCGATGGATGTCATTGTTCGATCCTATGCTTGGATTTCGAGTGACGTCAGGAACGTTGCCGTGAATGACAGAGCGCGTATCGATCGTCTTTCGTGTACGAACGCCGGCCGTTCACGCTTGCGAGAGGTCATGTCATGAATGTCAGCGCTGCATAACGTGAGCCCCAAAAATGCATCTCTCAGCCGGGCCGCGTCCGGAGGATGATCGAACAGTGGCCGTCGCAGCTCGCGTGTCCCGGCGTGCGAAGTGGCAAGGATAGTTGTTTGCGGAAATACGCAAGCAAGCCTCGAAAGTAGTATCGCGTCATTCCAACACGGAGTGATCCCGACATGAAACACCTCAACGCTGGCCTGGCCGTTGCCGCCCTTTCGCTATTCTCGACCGTCGCCCCGGCGCGCGCGGAACCGCTAAAGAACATCGTGCTGGTGCACGGTGCCTGGGTGGATGGGTCCGGCTGGAAGCCGGTCTACGAGATACTGACCAAGGAAGGATTCCGCGTCACCATGGTGCAGGAGCCCGAGACCTCATTCGCCGACGACGTCACAGCGGCGAAGCGCATTCTCGATCTCCAGGACGGCCCGACGCTTCTCGTCGGTCACAGCTACGGGGGCTCGATCATCACCGAGGCCGGCGTTCATCCCAACGTCGTCGGTCTGGTCTACGTCGCCGCACACGCGCCTGACGTCGGAGAGGATGAATCGGCGCTGGGCAAGAAGACGCCGAGCGTGCTCGGGAAGACCGAAGGCGTCATCAAGGTGACGCCCGACAAGTTCACCTATCTCGATCCCGTGCAATTCCCGAAACTGTTCGCGCCGGATCTGCCGCGCGAGCGGGCCGAGTTCGTCGCACGCTCGCAGGTCCCGGCCGCGACACAGATCTTCAGCACGCCGCTGACGGCGGCGGCGTGGAAGACCAAGCCGAGCTGGGGCATCGTCGCCGGCAACGACCAGATCATCAGTCCGGATCTGGAGCGCTGGTACTACGAGCGCGCCAAGAGCCAGACCACCGTGATCCCGGGCGCTAGCCACTCGGTCTACGAGTCGCGTCCGAAGGAAGTGGCGGCAGTCATCGCCCGCGCCGCGCGCAGCATTCAGTCGCCGGTTACGCGCTGATCGCCCTTCGCTAGTTCTGACGCACGACCGGCAGAAGGAAGGCCGGCGGGAGTGAGAGCACCCCCGCCGGCTCGAATGTTCCATCCGGAGAATTCCCATGAAAATGATCGAGACGACCGGCTCCACCCTGAACTGGAAGGTGACTACGGTGAAGCGGGCCGGACTCAGCCGCGACTTGCCGTCCGGCAATCCGGATTTGATGTGGGTCGCGAATTCGTCGACGCTGATCTACGGTGAACGGGATGCGGTTCTCGTCGACACGTTCCTCACCGCGGGGCAGTCGAAAACGTTGCTGGACTGGGTCGTTTCGTGCGAGCGAAATCTGACCACGATCTATGTTACGCACGGACACGGAGATCACTTCTTCGGCCTGGCGCCGCTGCTCGATCGCTTTCCGCATGCGAAGGCCGTTGCAGTTCCCGAGGTCGTCAAGGAGATGAAGGCGCAGCTTGCACCTGAAGCGCTCGACGGCTTCTGGCGCAAGCGCTTTCCGGGCGAGATCGCAGAGCGTCTGGCCGCGGCTGCGCCCCTCAAAGGCGAGCTTACGCTCGAGGGACACAAGCTCGTCGTCGTCGACATGGGACGAACCGATACGGCCCGCTCGACTGCTCTTCATGTCCCCTCTCTCGACCTGATTGTCGCCGGCGACACCGTGTACAACGGCATTCATCCCTATTTGGTCGAAACCGATACGCAGAGCCGGCTGGAATGGATCGCCGCGCTCGGCCGGCTCGAGGCCTTGAAGCCGCGCTTCGTGGTGGCCGGACACAAGAAGCCGGACAATGACGACGCGCCGCGCAACATCACTGAGACCCGCGAGTACCTGCTCGATTTCAACCGCCTCGATAAGGCGACGACATCGCCGCGCGAGCTTTACGAGGCGATGCTCGAGCTCCATCCCGACCGTGCCAATCCGGGATCGCTCTGGAGCGGAGCCAACGCCGCAAAGGAGCTGAGGTCATGACGAGTTGGCAGAACAATCGAGCCGCGCGAGATGCGCGGATTGCGGCGGGAGCTGGCCTTGCCCGCGGCAAGGTCGTTGAAGCGCACGACGTCACGCGCCTGCTGGAGGCCGTGGTCCGATCGGGTGATCGCGTTTGCCTGGAAGGCGATAACCAGAAGCAGGCGGATCTCTTGAGCCGCGCACTGCTGGCGGTCGATCTGTCCAAGGTCAACGATCTGCACATGGTGCAGTCGGGTGTCGTTCTGCCCGAACATCTGGACCTGTTCGACCGCGGAGTCGCGAAGCGGCTGGACTATGCTTATTCAGGGCCGCAATCGGCGCGCATCGCACGCATGCTGTTCGGCGGCAAGATCGAGCTGGGCGCGGTTCATACCTATCTCGAACTGTTCGCCCGCTACTTCATCGACCTCACGCCGCACGTCGCGCTGATCGCCGCCGTCAGCGCCGACCGCGATGGAAATCTCTACACCGGCCCGAATACCGAGGACACCCCGACCGTGGTCGAGGCGACCGCGTTCAAGGACGGCGTCGTGATCGCACAGGTCAACGAAATCGTCGACACCGTTCCGCGGGTCGATATCCCGGCGGACCGTGTCCATTTCATCGTCAAGGCCGACAAGCCGTTCTTCGTCGAGCCGCTGTTCACGCGCGATCCGGCGGCGATCACGGAAGGCCAGATCCTGACAGCGATGCTCGCGATCAAAGGTGTCTATGCGCCCTATGGCGTACAGCGGCTCAATCACGGCATCGGCTTCAGCACGGCCGCGATCGAGCTCCTGCTGCCGACATTCGGCGAGAGGCTTGGGCTGAAGGGCACGATCGCGACCCATTTCGCGCTGAATCCCCATCCCGCGCTCATTCCCGCGATCGAGTCCGGCTGGGCGCGGCAGATCCACTCGTTCGGGTCGGAGGTCGGCATGGACGACTACATCCGCGCCAGATCCGACGTCTATTTCACCGGTCCCGACGGCTCGTTGCGCTCCAACCGCGCCTTGTGTCAGACCGCCGGCCTCTATGCCTGCGACATGTTCATCGGCTCCACGCTGCAGATCGATCTGCAAGGGAACTCGTCGACGGTTACTACCTCGCGCATTGCAGGCTTCGGCGGCGCCCCGAACATGGGGGCGGATGCCCGGGGGCGGCGCCATCCGAGCGAGCCCTGGCTGAAGGCCGGAGCGGAGGCTGATCCCGACAGTCCGGCGCCGCTACGCCGCGGCCGCAAGCTGGTCGTGCAGATCGGAGAGACGTTCGGCGACAAGAACGTGCCGCTGTTCGTCGAGAAGCTCGATGCGATCGAGCTCGCCGAAAAGCTGAAGCTCGATCTCGCGCCGGTCATGATCTACGGCGACGACGTCACGCACATCATCACCGAAGAGGGCGTGGCAAACCTGTTGCTGTGCCGCACCGCTCAGGAGCGCGAACAGGCCATCCGCGGCGTTGCCGGCTACACCGACGTCGGCCGTCGGCGGGATCATGGCATGGTCTCGCGCCTGCGCGAACGCGGCGTGATCCGCAGGCCGGAAGATCTCGGTATCAATCCGCTCGATGCGGATCGCAGCTTGCTGGCGGCGCGCTCGATCAAGGATCTCGTGCGCTGGTCGGGCGGTCTCTACGCGCCGCCGTCAAAATTCAGGAATTGGTGAGGGACGGACCATGGAAGATCTCAACTTTCAACACCAGGTTCGCGCGCGAGCCGGCGGCACCAGGCAAAGCGCGATTGTCGGCGTGGTCGCTTCCGGAAATCTGGAAGTGCTGGTCGAGCGCAGCTTGCCGGATGCGGAATGCGCCGTGGACATCAAGACTGCGGCCGTGGGCTTCGGAGCAGTCTGGAGCGCCGTGATCGGCGATTTCGTCGAGCGCTATTCGCCGGGCGGGCTGAAGTTCTCGATCAATGACGGAGGCGCGCGTCCGGATACGGTGTCGCTGCGACTGGCGCAGGCGGTGCGATTGATCGCGGAGGCCGGTCAATGACCGCTCCGCTCAAGGACATCAGCCCGGCCGAACGGGCCCGCAGCACCAGCTTCTACGAGGCATCGGCCCGCACGCGGCTGGAACTGCTGCTCGATGCCGGCAGCTTCGTCGAGTTCATCGGGCCGGAGCAGCGCGAGGTCAGCCCGCATCTGAAGATATTCGATCTTCCCGAGCAATTCGACGACGGCATCGTCGTCGGTCACGGTCGCCTTGATGGTTCGCCGGTGTTCGTCGCCGCGCAGGAAGGCCGCTTCATGGGCGGCGCGTTTGGCGAGGTGCACGGCGCCAAGCTGACGGGGCTGCTCCGCGCCGCGCGCCAGATCGGCTCGATCCCCCTCCTGATCCTGCTCGATACCGGCGGCGTCCGCTTGCAGGAGGCGAATGCCGGCGAGCTCGCTATCGCCGAGATCATGCGCGCCGTGATGGAGGCGCGTAGCGCTGGCGTGAAGGTCATCGGCCTGATCGGCGGCAGGTCCGGCTGCTATGGCGGCGGCGGCCTGATCGCAGGCTGTTGCTCCGCTCTCGCCGTCTCGGAGCCGGGGCGTATCGCGGTGTCGGGCCCCGAAGTGATCGAGACCAATCGCGGCGTCGAGGAGTTCGATTCCCGCGATCGCGCCTTGGTCTGGCGGACCATGGGAGGCAAGCATCGCCGTCTGCTCGGTGCCGCCGATGTTTTCGCCGACGACAATGTGCAGGATTTTCGCGAGGCCGCGCTGGAGTTGCTCGGCCTGGTCGGACCTTTCGGTCTCGACAGGCTGAGGGCCGAGCAGCGGCGGCTTGCCGACCGGCTGCGCAGCTTCGGCGACTGCGGCGATGCCGTGGACATCTGGACGGCGGAAGGCATCGCGCATGCCGAGGCCGTTCCAGAGCTGCCGGCCGATCAGTTCATTGCCCTTGCCAACCGGATCGGGAGGACCAGCCGTGACGCTCGATAATATCCTCGCTTCGCTCTTTCCCGACGGCCATGAGGTGAGGAACGACAAGGGCGTCATCCTCGGCTCGGCGACGCTGCGGTCCGGCGGCCGGATGCTCGTGCTTGGTGTTGCAGACCGGACGGCGCTAGGCGTCGACGAAGCGATCAGGCTGTCGGGCCACGTCCTGGAGTCGATTGGTCGCGAGTCCGGGCCGATCCTGGTGCTCGTCGACAGCGACAGCCAGCGCATGAGCAAGCGGGACGAGCTGCTCGGGCTGAACGAGTTCCTCGCGCATCTGGCGAAGGTGCTGATCCATGCGGATATGAATGGCCGCCCGACTATCGGCCTTCTGTACGGTCACTCGGCTGCGGGCGCCTTGCTTGCGACGGGCCTTGCGACGCGTGTGCTGGTCGGACTGGCCGGAGCCGATCCCGCGGTGATGGACCTGCCGTCGATGGCGAAGGTCACCAAGCTGTCGATGGAGGCCCTGCAGGAAAAGGCGAAGTCGACGCCGGTGTTCGCACCGGGCCTTTCCAATCTCGCACAGATGGGCGCCGTTCACATGACGTGGAGCAATGCCACGTCGCTTGCCGACCAGTTGGAGGCGCTGCTGGCCGGTTTGCCGGCCGTGCAGGACCGGCGGGATGCGCTCGGCAAGGAGCGTGGCGGCCGGCTGAAGGCCACGGAGATCGCGGAGCGCGTTCATGACCTCGCCCTGCAAGCACGGTGAGCGTCCCCCGGGTCGTCACGACCTCGTCTTCCTCAGCCCCGAAGGCTGGCGCGCGATGCTGGACGCGCGCGACGATCTCGCAGCCGATTCCCTTCTCGCGCGTTGGCCAAAAATGCGATGGCCGACGATCAGGCGACGCGCTCTGCCATGCGAGGCAACAGGCCTCGCGCTGGGCCTGCCCTTGCCGCCCTCTGCCGGCAAGAAACGGGTCTCTCTCGTGGTCGATATCGACCACGTCGCCTCGGTTGCGAGGCCGCCGTCGCTGCGGCAGGCGCGGGCCTACGCGCCGCGCAACTGGTGGCCGACGCTCGACCGGCTCGACGGGCTGGCGCTTCGCCATGCGGTGGAGGTGCGCGTGTTCGGCAGCCTGGCCTGGCAGTCGCTGACCGGGCTCGACTACGTGACCGACCGTTCCGATCTCGATGTTCTGTTCGAGTTTCACCGCGAAACCGACATCGATCGCCTCGTCGCCGACGTCGCTGCGATCGAGACTGGTGCGCCGATGCGGCTCGATGGCGAGTTGATGGGCGCCGACGGCGCTGCGGTCAACTGGCGCGAATTCCACGGCGGCACCAGCGAGCTTCTGGTCAAGAGCCTCGCGCGCGTGGTCCTGCTCGGCAGGCATCAATTCATGTCGGGAGCGATGGGATCATGATCACCACGGCCGCAAGAGGCCTGGAACGGCCGGTTCTGCGCCGACCGCAGATAGCGCCCGATGTCTCCGCCATCGGCGCCGTCGCCGCCGATTGCCTCGTCCAGGAGCTCGAAACCTGGCCGAAGCCGGGGCTGGTGAGCCATGTCGACAACGGCAGCCACGACGACATGGATGCGGGCACGTTCCGTCGCAGTGCTGCGGCCATCAGGCCCTACCTGCAACGCCTGGCCGACGCGGGCGCGCTTGGCTGCGGCATGGGGCGGCTGCGTATCATCGGCCTTGAAGCGGAGCGCGCCATGCTGGCGGCGACCGCGGGCGTCAACACGCACCGCGGTGCAATCTTCGGGCTCGGCCTGCTGTGCGCGGCAGCCGGCGCGAGAGCCGGCGGTTTCGTTGATCCCGGGCTTCCGCTTGGCGCTGTCGTGGCGCGCCTGTGGGGCGACAGCATATTCGATGGTCCGGTGCTGCTGCACAGCCATGGCAGCGCGGCCCGCCGCCGCTTTCGCGCGGGCGGTGCACGGATGGAGGCCGCAAACGGATTTCCCAGCGTCTACCGGATCGGCTTGCCGGCCTTGCGCGGAGCGACGCCGATTGCGCTGGAAGACACGGAAGCCGCCCGGGTCGAGGCGTGCTTTGCGTTGATCGCATTCGTCGAAGACACCAACCTCCTGCATCGCGGTGGGCTCGACGGCCTTCGCTTCGCACATGATGCGGCGCGTCGCTTCATCGCTTCAGGCGGCGTCGGCGTGTCCGGCTGGCGTGCGCGGGCGCAGTCGATTCACGAAAGCTTCGTCGCCCGTCGCCTCAGCCCGGGTGGATCGGCCGACCTTCTTGCGATGACGCTCTTCGTCGACGCCCATGAAAGGCCGATTTCATGATGTCCAACGCGATCCTGATGGCGCTTGTGCCGGTATTCTTCGTTCTGTTGCTGGGATACGCCGCCGGAAAATTCCATATCGTCGACAATCTTCACGTCGACGCCCTCAACGCACTCGTGATGGATTTTGCGCTGCCGGCCTCTCTGTTCGCGGCGACAGCCTCGGCGTCACGCCGTGAGATGATCGAGCAGGTTCCGCTCTTCCTGGTGCTCGGCGTGACGATGCTGCTGGTCTATCTCGCCTGGTATTTTACCGCGCGTGGGGTCTCCAAGGTTTCCCGGTCGGAAGCATCATTACAGGCGTTGACGATTGGCTTTCCGAATCTCGCCGGCGTGGGCCTTCCGATCATGACCTCAGTCGTCGGGCCGGCCGGCACTGTGCCGGTAGCCGTTGCATTGGCGGCGGGCTCGATCCTCATCAGTCCGCTGACCCTGATCATGGCGGAAATGGGCGCCGCCAAGGCTCGCGGCGAACAAATGGCGGTCCGGCAGGTCCTGACGGCAATTCGGCGTGCGATCACCAAGCCGGTGGTGCTCGCGCCCGCGCTTGGCATCCTGTTCTCGTTATCGGATGTGAGCCTCGACGCGTTGGCCCGTGCAAGCCTCGCGCTGATTGGAAGTTCGGCTGCCGGCGTCGCCCTATTCCTCACCGGAGCCATTCTGTCGGCGCAGTCGTTTCGGCTGGACTGGAAGGTCGTCGCTGCAACGGTGGCTTCGGACATCGTGCGCCCGCTGCTGGCAGTTGCGGTCATTTGCCTCATTCCGATGACGAAGGATGCGGCGAAAACGGCTATTCTGCTCGCCGCCATACCCTCGGGCTTCTTCGGAATCTTGTTCGCCGTGAACTACCGGCTGGATTCCGCAAGGGCAGGGTCGATGGTCATCGCCAGCACCGGATTCAGCGTCGTGACCCTGGCGATTGCCATCGCGCTGCTCTTTCCCCATTAGGCCGCGACCATGACGCTTGCGATCCTCTGCCCGGGACAAGGCGGCCAGCACCGGGACATGTTCGCCCTCACGGACGACGCGCCGGAAGCCGCGCAACTGTTTACGCACGCCGCGGCCTTGCTCGGCGGCAGGGATCCGCGCGAATTCGTCCGCGGCGAGCCCGATGAGGCCCTGCACCGCGATCGTGCCGGCCAGATCCTCTGCACCTTGCAGCCGCTCGCTGCGGCATGTGTGCTCGCAGATGTCATGCCGCGTGGCGTCATCATTGCCGGCTATAGTGTCGGCGAAGTCGCGGCCTGGGGTGTTGGCGGACTGTTCGATGCGACTGCCACGCTCGATCTCGTGACGCGCCGCGCAGAGGCCATGGATGCGGCCACGCTCGCCGGCGACGGACTGATTTTCGTCCGTGGTCTTTCGCGAGACGAGATCGGTCGCCTTTGCGAACGTCACGGCGCGGCGATCGCCATCGTCAATCCCGGCGATGCCTTTGTGGTCGGCGGCGGCCGGGAGGCGCTGAGCGGGATTGCCGCAGACGCGCGGGTGATGCGCGGCGCAAGGATCGTCGCACTGCCGGTTGAGGTCGCCTCCCACACCAAACGGCTCGCCGCGGCGTCCGCGGTATTTCGTGAGACTCTGCGCCTGGCACCGGTGGTGTTCCCGCCGGGGAGCGGTGCGCGCATTCTGAGCGGAATAGATGCCACTCCGGTTGTGTCGGCCAACAACGGTCTCGACAAGCTTGCCGCGCAGATTTCGCAAACCGTGCAATGGGCAGACTGCCTGCAAGCCTGTGTCGAAGCGGGCGCGACGGGGTTTCTCGAGCTGGGGCCGGGACATGCGCTCAGCAGGATGGTTGCCGAGATCGAGCCCGGGCTTCCGGCTCGGTCGCTGGACGATTTCAGGACCCTTCACGGTGTCCGCGCCTGGATTGCGCGTCACCTGAGCGCCTAAGCGCGATAAATTCCGAAGAGACAATCGCGCTACGCGGTGGAAAAAAAGGGGCCATCCTTGGGGGAGGACGGCCCCAAAATGCTCGTATGCCCAGGGAGGAGAAAGAGGCTCGAGCCGTGACTTGGGGGTCTCAGTCACCTAACACACACAGAGTCGCCGATCGCGCGGGCAAAGTATTTCACGAACCCCTGCTATTTCTCATTTCGCATGATTCACGTGATTCCGCGGGCAGCCCGTGGGACACAGCCATGCGTGTCGCAGCCGGATCGCCGAGCCTGGACGAAGCCGACGCGTTCCGACTGGCGCATCGCCAGCGCGCGGGGGTTTCACCTGTGATCCGCTTGAAGACGGTCGAGAAATGCGCTTGGGTGCAGAAGCCGACGGTTAGCGCCACCTCGGCGAGGACCGTGTCGGAATTCGATAGCAGTGATTTCGCACGCTCGATGCGCTGATGCAGCAGGTATTCCCGCGGTCGGTATCCCGTCGCGGCACGAAATTGGGCCGCGAAGTGCATCCGCGACAGTCCCGCCACCTTGGCAAGGTCGGATAGGGTGATGCCGTGGTCGAAGTTCGTCCGGACATACTCCTCGACGCGCCGCAGCCGCCATTTCGGCAACGCATTGACTTTCGCGTGAGGGAACTCGCGCCGGGCAATGTGCATTGCCAGCGTCCGGCCGATGCAGCGTGCGAATTCCCGGTCGGCAGAATGGCCGCGTTCGGTCAGTGCTTTCGCAAGCTGCTCGGCAAAGGGGTCGCGGAGCAGGACGAGGTCGTTGAGGTCTTCCGGCGCGGCGCGGCCTGCTCCAGGCCGTAGAGACGGAAAATAACTGCCGGCAGAGACGTGGAAGTGCAGGAAATCGCACGGCGCGTAGAACTGCGCACCGAGCCGCTGCGACGGTGCGCCGATATACAGCGTGCCTGCCGGCATGACGCCGTCGAAGACGGTTTGGCGGCCTCTGGTCAGTTTGACGCGTGTCGGTCTCAAGGCGATGGCCAGGAAGTATCGGTCGCAAGGCGTCCGGGCTTCTTCGTGCCTTATGCCTGTTTGGGTCGAGGTCCAGCGCGAGATCGTAATGTCATCGGACGCGGTGGCGGCGCATTGGCTGGGCTGGCGCCACCTGACTTCGTGGAGAATTGCGCGAGACTCTTGCGGGGAAGCCGGTTCGCGCCGGCTGGGCTGATACGTCACCCGGGCGCCGGCCGCTTGCATATCAGTAAGCATCGTTCGCCCCGTATCCTGGATTCTGCTGCCGTCGGACGGCAGCAGAATGCAATTGGTCCATGTTCGAACGATAGGTGCGACCGCGCCGAAAGGCTTGTTAAGGAAGCTGAAGCGGCATTAGATTTTGCAAATGCGAGCGGGTGCGACCGCGTGTCGCGAAAACTTCAATTGGACCAAATGGATCAAGGATGTGTGGAGAAGGCCGATGTCGGGCGCGGCACACACTTCGGAAGGGAGATGCATGCCGTCCCGTCCGACCTGGTGATTCAGGGCAGACGTGGCGAGGCATCGAGGCCGGGTGTCAGGCCGGGCGCGATCGTCGCCGCCGGAGGAACGGCGGGTTCGCGCGAATACGGAACCGCTTCCACCTCGGGGGGCTGCTGGGACGTGGCCTGAAGGCAGTTCGCGCGAGGCGGACGTCCCGCGCCGAACAGATCGGCGACGGGATCCACGAAGTTCGTGCGGAATTGCTCAAACCGGCTTTGGGTTTCGCTTGAGGGCTGCCGGATCGTCACCGTCGCCGTCATGCCGGAGACCAGCGGCACCCCCGGAGGCACCGTGTCGATGGCGACGCGCACCGGGACGCGCTGTGCCAGCCTAACCCAGGTGTAGATGGGATCGACGTTGGGCAAGCCCTGGGTGCCGGATGCGGCGTTCGACACGCTGACGCCGCGGGTCACGGTTTTCACATGTCCCTGAAGCGGCTTGGAGTAGCCGACCAACTGTGCCTCCGCGCGATCGCCCACGCACACGCCAGCCATCTTGGTCTCTTCGAAATAGCCGTCGATCCAGAAACTGTTGGCATCGATGATGGAGACGTTGCTGGTGCCGGTGGCAGCATAATCGCCGACGCGCAGCAGGAGATTGGTGACATAGCCGTCGACCGGACTCGTCACGTTGGTTCGTTTCAGGTTCAATTCCGCCTGAGCAAGCTGATGCGCCGCCGCCTCATACGCAGCCTTTGCCTGCAAGGCATTGCCGGCGAAGATCTGCTGTTCCTCCGGCGTCGTTGCGAGGTTGGACAAGCGCTGCCGCCGGTTGAACTGGGCCTGCTTCACTTCGAGATCGGCCGCGCGCTGGTCGAGGACGGCCCTGCCGACATGGGCGGCCACCTCGAAGTCGAAGGGGTCGATGACGTAGAGCACGTCGCCCTTATGGACGAACTGATTGTCGGTCACCCGCAGTTCCACGATCTCGCCCGAAACCTGCGGCGCGACGTTGGCCACCTGGACGCGCACGCTGCCGTTCCGGGTCCAGGGCGCGGTGACGTAATGCTGCCAGGTCGCGAGCGATATCAAGACGGCGACCAGTGCAATGCCGAGGGTCGCGAGATGTTTGCCGGCGCCGTGGATGAAGCGGCGGGCGCCCTCGCGCAGCACCTTCGCGGAGGCAGCCGCCTGTTCCGGAGGTCTGACGCCGGCCGCGGCGTGATCGCCGGTGTCGCGCGCCACGGTCTCCGGCATGTTCGAACCGTCCACGATATCTGCGGCATCCACCGGCGCCTCGGTCGGTGGTTCGCCATGAAGCGGGGCGGCGTTGCGGGGCAGGGTTGCTTCCATGACTTTTCTCCCTAGAAGAACAGTGCGAGCATGCCGAACATCGCCACGTAAAGGCAGAGTTCGGCGAGCGACGGGTTGCTGAAGAATCTCGCGAACCCGACGAACCGCAGCAGCGGGCGCAGCATCAGCAACGCGAGCATCGCTGTTGCTGCATAGGAGACGATGGGGGCAATGAGCACGCCGCCGATGACGAGTTCCCGATAGGTGTTCATCATGATCGTTTCTCTCGGCTGGAGCCGGTCGGGGATTGTAACGGCGTGAATGCCGCACTTGCCGCAATCAGTGCGGCGATGGCTGCACTGGTGGGCAGGTTGCTTCGCGCTCCCGCCTGGTGCAGCGCCCCGGCCGAAGCGAGGATCGCGCCGGCGTCCCGCCGGGCGAGGGCCTCTCGCGCGTCCTGCGCCGCTCCGGCGAGCGGGCCCTGGCCGACCCGGTCCAGTTCGGCACGGCAACGCCGCAGGGCGTCGGCCTGATCGAAACAGCGCATCGTCGTGCCGGCGATCTGATCATCGATTGCGGAGGGGCCGTTTGCGGTCAACATCTGTTCAATCCGCGCCGCGTCGCGAAAGGCGACTTCCTCCGGCGCGAGGTGCCGGGCTGGGCCGCTGTCGCGGCGGCTCAGCTCGCGCCGGATCTCTCCCAGCAGCAACCGAACGCGCCGGTCGCCCGACAAGGGGGGCAGCAGCACCTGCGCCGCGAAGACGAGCGCGGATGCCAGGCAGACAAACAGGCTCGTCACGACAAATACCCGGGGGTCGTAGCTCTGCGGATTAGCCGGCGCGAGCACGGCGAGGGTGAACACCAGGACTAGGCGGCCGAGGGAAGACGGCAGCGGGCTCGGCAGCGTGATCAGCAGCGCGAGGCCGATGACGACAGGCGCGAGACCGATCGCCAGCAACTGAAACTCGGACACCCCGTTGAAGACGAGGTATTTCAGGCTGCCGGCCAGCACGCAGGCAATGGGCGTCGCCATCACCGCCACCATCGTAAAGTTGCGTGGCGAGGGCGACGTCGAGCCGAGGCCGATGATGACGGCGACGAGTGAAAGGCAGAGTTCTGTTGTCGGCCAGCCCGCCAGCACGAAGAAGATCGCAATCAGCGTGAACGAGATCGTGGCCCGTGCGCCGGCTTCGGCCGCAATGCGGCGCGAGCGATAGAGCGGCGCGCGCCATGCACGATAGGGATGCGTCCCTGCACGCAGCGCGTCGAGGCTGCTGCGCACTTGCGCGTTCTTGCGGCTGATTTCGGTCCGCACCCAGGATCGGGAAATCGCTATCAGCCCGGCCGCATCCTGGTCCGGATCGTCCGCATTCTGCGCCGGAGCGGGCCTGGCGGAGAGCGCTGCCAGCATGCGGCCGAGAGAGAACGCGCTGACGAGATCGACCAGCGCGGAACGCGCGGCCGCGGCTCTTGTCGGGCCCACGCTCGATTCCGCCGCTAGGCTTGCGATGTCCGGGCGCAGGACTGCGATATCATGCAACAGGCTCGCCGCAACGGGTGCGGATGGCGCTTGGCCGCGCTTGGCATCTTGCGCGAGATCCGTGACCCGCCGGTGCAGCGCCTCGATGCGGCTTGCCAGGGCCGGATGATAGTTCGGCGCGGCCAGAATTTCATTCACGAGCGCCACCGCGAGGACCCCGACGCTGATGGCCGCGCCCCGCGCGACGCCGGTCGGGAATACTTGCAGCGGGCTGTCGATCTGCTGAATGGCAATCAGCGCGACCGTGGTGCAGCAGAGAGACGCTGCATAAGCGCGATTTCCGTCGAGCATCCCGACGGCGTAGACGCAAAGGCCGACCCAGATGCCGAGCACCGCGAGCAGGAGGCCATCGGTTTGGGAAAACATGCCGGCGATCGCGATCGATGCCGCCACGCCGATGGCGGTTGCAAGCAGCCGGTAGCCGGCCTTTTCCATGCCTTGACCGCGCGTGGGCAGTGCAAGGATCGCCACCGTGAGGGCTGACGACGAGGGCGATTCAAGCTCGAGCCAGAAACTCACATAGAGCGCGAGAAGCATCGCGAGCCACACCCGCAGCGCAAAGGCCCAGGAGCTCGCCGGAAACCCGGCGAAGACCAATGGGCGCGCCGCGGCGGCAGAATCGGCATTGGTTTGCATCGCGCGAGATCCCCATTTCCCTCGGCAGAACAGCCAGCCCCGCCAGTGTCGTGATACGCGCGCGAATATGAGGTGCGAGGGGCTCGCCGGTATTTCCGGTTCACCAACTTCGTTGCCGGATTGCACGTCGGGTTGAGGGGAAAACGCTCTCGTCCGCCCAGCCGCGGGCTGGACTATTGCGGCCCGTTGCCTGCCAGCGCGTCTTCGAGGCAGCGGATGATCTCGTCACCGCTGGAAGGCTTGCCAAGATAGCAATGCGCGCCTGCGGCCATGACGCGCTGACGCACGGTTTCGCTCGGAAACGCCGTCATGAAGATGATTGGAAAACGGCGGCCGGCGGCAACCAGCTGGGCCTGCAGCTCATCGCCGGTGATGACTGGCATCTGGACGTCGGCGATCATGCATGCCGGATCCTCTCCGGGCGCCTGCCGCAGGAAGTCAATGCCGGATTCGTAGGCCTGGGCCTCGTAGCCGACCGAACGCACGAGGCTCGCCAGCGATGCCCGAACGCCTTCGTCGTCGTCTACGATCGCAATCACCAAGCTTTTGGCCATGGGGGCGCCTAATCCTGGCCGCGGTGTTCCGCAAGGAAGAGCATCTCCCTCGGCGCGGCCGATGGCGCTTTATGCACCTGGGGCAGTCCCGCCGGAATTATACTCAGGTTTGGTCCGTAGTCCTGCGGGTCTGGGAAACCGCGAGCGCCTCGGCCTTGCGAACGAGGTCGGCGAACGACCGGACCCCCATTTTGCGCATGACGTTCCCGCGGTGGATCTTGACCGTGATCTCGCTCAGCCCGATCAGGGCGGCGACCTGTTTGTTCATCAGGCCGGCGGTGACATGGCCCATCACCTCGCGCTCGCGCGCCGTCAGGGTCTCGTACTGGGCACGGATGTCCTCCTTGGTCGCGGCTTCGGCCCGGTGCTGCGCATCGCGTTCGAGCGCCGCGGTCACGGCATCGAGCATGTCCTGGTCGCGAAATGGCTTGGAGAGGAAATCGACTGCGCCGGCCTTCATGGCACGCACGGACATCGGAATGTCCCCATGGCCCGTCATGAAGATGATCGGATAGCTGATGCCCTGCCGGACGAGCTGGCCCTGCAGGTCGAGCCCGCTCACGCCGGGAAGGCGGACGTCCAGCACGATGCAGCCGGGGCCGTCGGGCAGCGAGCCTCCAAGCAGTTCGGACGGCGAGCCGTACAGGCGCGTATCGAGGCCGACGGACCGGAACAGGCTGTCGAGCGAGGCGCGGATCCCTGCGTCGTCATCAACGATGATAACGACCGAGTTGAGCGATTGGGCCGGCGATTGCGCGTGGTCTGGTCGTGTCATGGTCTGATGTGTTCTTGGCTGTATGGCAGTGTCAGGCGGAATGTCGCTCCCGTGCCGGGGGTGCTCTCGACCGACAACTCGCCGCCGTGAGCTTCCACCGTCGTTCGGCAGATCGCAAGTCCCATGCCCATTCCACCGCGCTTCGTCGTGAAGAACGGATCAAACAGGCGTGGCATGTCGTCCGGTCGGATGCCGGGGCCGCTGTCCTGCACCGTGATGGCGAGTCTCTCGCCGTCGACGGCGCTGGCGCGCAGCATGACGGTACGGGAACCGCGCTGGTCCGACATGGCCTGGCCGGCATTGACCAGCAGGTTGACCAGCACTTGCTGAAGCTGGATACGGTCGCCGCGAATTGGCTTCAGGCCAGGCGTCGTCTCGACAGTCAGGACGACGTCGTCATTCGCGAGCTCCCGCGCGACCAGAAGGGCCGCTTCCTGGATGATCTCGGCGATATCGAGACTGTCCTGCTGGGCAGGCGCCTTCTTCAGGAAGGTGCGGATGCGGGCCACGACCTCGCCGGCACGGCGGCCCTGCGCGACGACGTGAACGATCGTGGCCGCGACCTCCTTCAGATCGGGCGCGTCGCGCCGCAGCCATCGCAAGCCGGCCTCGCCGCTGGTGACGATCGCCGCCAGCGGCTGATTGACCTCGTGGGCGATGGAGGCGCTGAGCTCGCCGAGGGTGGCGACGCGCGCGGCATGGGCGAGCTCCGCCTGCGCCGCGAGCAACGCATCCTGCGCCTGCTTGCGCTCGGTGATGTCGACGACGAAGGCGAGCACGTTGCGGTCGCCGTCAGGCCCGGAGGGGAAGGTGATCGTGAACAGCACGGGAACTTTGCGTCCGTCGAGCCTGACGAGCTCGGTTTCGCCTTCGTAGAACGGCTCGCCTTCCGCGAACGCGATCAATGCGCCGAGGAAACTGCGGTCGTTCTCGCCGAGAAGCGAGTCTACATTCTCGATAAAGGTCGGGGCGCCGTTTGCTCCTGCCATCTTTTGTAGGGCCGGATTGACGTCGGTGATTGCAGCGAGCCGGCGGGCATGCCGGACGAAATCGGGATGTCGCGCCAGATGGTCGCGCAGGCTGGCTCCCGCGGTGTCCAGCGATTGCAGTGCGGCTCGGAGTTCGCTCCAATCCTCTTCGACGACGCCGATCCGGCTTGCGTCGAACATCCGGCGGTATCGCTGTTCGCTTCGCACCAGCGCGTTGTGTGCGGCGACGCGGTCGGTGACGTCGGTGTGCGTTTCAAGGACCCCGACC
Organism: Bradyrhizobium sp. MV1.5; assembly: GCF_055807615.1. NCBI lineage: Bacteria > Pseudomonadati > Pseudomonadota > Alphaproteobacteria > Hyphomicrobiales > Nitrobacteraceae > Bradyrhizobium > Bradyrhizobium sp. MV1.5. The sequence goes on from NZ_JBVVPL010000041.1 coordinate 51,875, forward strand.
GGCTTGCCAAGACGGTCGTGCTGCAAGGCCCATCGGGCATCGACGGTGAGCGCCGCACCGTCTTTCGTTCGTTGCTGCACGCGGCCTTCCCATCGACCGGTGCCCACCAGGCCCGCTTCGATGACCTCGCGCCGGTCAGGATATCTGGTTTGCAGGAGCGCGTCGGCGAGCTGCCCGATCACCTCGTCGGCAGACCATCCGTAGACCTGCTCGGCCGTCTTGTTCCAGAAGGTGATCACGCCGCCGCGATCCCTGACGAAGATCATGTCGTGCGAGAGGTTGAGCAGGCGGGCTTGCGCGGCGAGGCGCTTCGTCGCCGCGTGATTTTGCAGCGCCAGCAAGGTCGTGATCCCGATTGCCGCGAGGCTCACCAGCACACGAAGGGCGGGTGAGGCGATGGTCCGCAGATCGTGCGACAGGAGATAGGCTGTTATCGTCAGGACGACGCAGCCGGCCGCGGCGACGATGGTGTCGTCGCGCCGGTTGCTCTTCGCCGCGAGCAGGATCGCCACGATATAGAGAACCGCCACGGCGCCCTCGAGCGGCGTCAGGACGTCAACCAGGAAAACCGCAAAGGCGAGGACGGCGGACAAGGACCGCAGGCCGGTGCGGCTCTTGGATGAGCCCGTGGTCAGGTCATGACGCGTCATCGTCGCTTGCAGTCGTTCTTCTCACATCAGCTATCAGCGGCGTTGATGCCGCGATTTGATCGCGTTCACAACATCCGCCCGCGCGATTTTCGTGCTCTCGTGGAAGACCTGTCGCGCGCTCGATGCGGTGAAACCGCCGGCAATCGGCATTCCCCGGAAAAACCAGGGATCTCGCGTGGTCCCGCCGGCGGATGGTGCGCAGAAAGCGCGTCAACTTACCGCAGGCGTCGCGCCGCAAGTTGTGCCCGCAGCCGCGATCTCGGTGAGACGTCGCATCGGTGCGCTCACCCGACGAACAGGTCGTGATCATACCTAGGTATGACGCGGTCAACCCGAGAACCTATAGACGCACCCGCGGGTAGAATGGATCGCGCACACCGCCGAATTACTCTGCTCCCATGGCATTCGGGCAAGCCGGTCAGGCCAGGCCGGATCGAAAACGGGACAAGGAGATTCGACGATGTCGCTGCAGATGTCACGCTCACAGGCGATCAAGGATCATGACGTTCGCGCGATCGATATCTCGGCAATCGATCGCGATTGGCTCGGGCTATCGAAACTCCCTGGCCGGTTCGACGAAGGCGGAACGATGCTGTCTTTCGTCCATCTGGACATGGCCCTGGCGGTCGAGCATGCGGCGGACGCCGAACGTTCTGCCGCTCGCGGGCCTCGCTTCAGGCTCTCCGCAAAACTCCTTGCACCGCCGCCTGCCGAGAGCGAACGGGCCTTCGGAGGAGAAGCCGCTGATCCGGTGATGCGGCGCCTGTCCGATGCGCTCGCGGCGACCGAAGCCACGCACGATGCCCATTCCGCCATCATGGCCGACGCCCTGCGGCTTGCGATCCTCACCCGGACGTTCAGTCGGCAGGCTCCCAGCGCACGGGCCGAGCTCGATCAGGCCGACGCCATTCGCGAGGAGGACGCTGGAAGGACCGTACGGTCGCTGCAGAATTGGCGTCTCAGGCGCGTCCTGCAATATGTCGACAAGAATCTGACTGCAAAGATAACGCTTCAGGACATGGCCGCCGTCGCCGGCCTGAGCAGGATGCATTTCGCCGGGCAGTTCCGTGCGGCCGTCGGTGTGCGACCTCATGAATATCTGCTGAGGCGCCGCATCGAGCGCGCCCAGGAGCTGCTCAAGCAGGCCGAAATTGCGCTCGTGGATATCGCCCTGACCGTGGGTTTCCAGACCCAGGCGCATTTCACCACGGTGTTCAAGCGCTTTGTCGGCGATACGCCGTATCAATGGAGAAGCGCTTATCTCTCGCAATTCATGCCGCTGCCGCGCGCAAAGGCGGGTCCGTCATGATCAACATTGGCATTCAAGCCCTGCTGCTGTCGCACGCCAGTCTTCATTTGACGCTGACCCATCATGAATTGATGGAGATGATCGAAATTCTCCGTGCTCTCGGCAATTCGTACCGCCTCGCTGCGTCAGAGCCGGGAAGCGGCTTTCTCTACGGACGCCTCGCCTTCAATTTCTGTCGAGGCGCTGTGATGTGGGCCGCGCGGTAGGCGGCACTTCGGTGGCGCTCCGGCGTCGGGTGTCTATGGAAGCGACTGTTTGCTGCGCCTGCCCATGTCATTCAACCCTTGTGCAGACCATCGGGCTCCGCCGCATGCCTTTGGCGGCTGCCAAGAGCCAAAGGCGATCGATGTAAGTGGATGCGGCCGTGACGAAAGGAGAGCGGCGTCGAATTGTCCCGGCGTCTCGACGACGTTGAGTTTCCTCGGCCGCGACTGGGACACTCGTGGCCAACGTCGGCGCCTCCTGGCTGCGAGGCCCATGAACTGCCTCACGCAAAAGATCGGATGAGATATCGCAGGTCTGGTTGGTGTGGGGAAAGACCGTAGCACCCTCCCGCTACCATTTCCCCGAGCTGCCCTTTGATCTACCGGGTAAAACTCAGGTGATTGAGATCAAAAACTCAGACTGATCGTCTCGGGGTAGTGAAGGTATCGCCCTCCGCTACCATTCAAAATTAGCGCGTGGTTCTTGAATTCATCTGGCGGGCCTGTCCCGTGTGCTCGCCTTATAGCTGATGTATTGTCACCTCAGGTGAGATCGCAATCATGAGGTTGGCTAGTCTCTCACTCGCTTCTTCTCGTCGCCGATAAACCAGATCGGATACGAACGCGCTGAAATACTGGCAGGCAGTAATGGCCGTCTTCTAAATTATTGCAACCATGGCGTGTTCGTAGAGCATAAGCAATTAAATTGGCCAAAACATTGGTGCGACGTTAGTCGGAGACCGTCGTCCAGAATACCCGGCGCGTCTCCACGCTCTGTGGGATCCGCCAAGATATTTGTACCCGTCGGGCGAAACACCCGCCACCCCGTCAACCCCGCCCGTCAAAAATATTTCACTTTACCGAAATTCGGTTTTGGCGTATGTGTCGCTCATCCCGGCTCATCCTTGAGGGGCGATCTCGTTGTCGTCTTGATTGCGAGCCGGGCTTGCGGTGGACGCGGCAGCGT
>NZ_JBVVPL010000042.1:0-53846 GCF_055807615.1 Bradyrhizobium sp. MV1.5
TGGAATCCCCAGATGCCGATCTGAGTCAATCCGCCGCACCAGATATGTGCATGCCCTAGGGCCTTCGCCGGGACGACGCGTGGTTGGTGGCCTGCCTTAATCCACCATGTCCGCGACTGCCTTGCCGCAAGCCGTGGTGTCGGCATTGCCGCCGAGATCCCTGGTGCGCAGCGTGCGCTCGGCCAGCGTGCGCTCGATTGCATCGACGATCGACTTGCCGGCTTCCTTTTCGCCGAGATGCTCGAGCATCATCGCGCCGGACCAGATTGCGCCGATCGGATTGGCGATGCCCTGCCCCGCGATATCCGGCGCCGAGCCGTGAACCGGCTCGAACACCGACGGGAAATTGCCCTCGGGATTGATGTTGCCCGACGGCGCGATGCCGATGGTGCCGGTGCAGGCCGGGCCGAGGTCGGACAGGATGTCACCAAACAAATTGGAGCCGACCACGACGTCGAACCAATCCGGGTGCAGCACGAAGTTCGCGGTCAGGATGTCGATGTGATACTTGTCCCACTTCACGCCCGGAAACTTTGTTGCCATCGCCTCCACGCGCTCGTCCCAATAGGGCATGGTGATGGAGATGCCGTTCGACTTGGTCGCCGAGGTCAGGTGCTTCTTCGGCCGCGACTGCGCGAGCTCGAACGCGAACTTCAGGATGCGATCGACGCCGATGCGGGTCATCACGGTCTGCTGCGTTACGAACTCACGGTCGGTGTCCGGGAACATGCGACCGCCGACGGAGGAATATTCACCTTCGGTGTTCTCGCGCACCACCCAGAAATCGATGTCGCCGGGCTTGCGGTTTGCCAGCGGCGACGGCACGCCCGGCATCAGCCGCACGGGGCGCAAATTCACATATTGATCGAACTCGCGGCGGAACTTGATCAACGAACCCCAAAGCGAGACGTGATCCGGAATCTTGGCCGGCCAGCCGACCGCGCCGAAATAGATGGCATCGTGCTTGCCGATCTTATCCTTCCAATCGTCCGGCATCATCTGGCCGTGCTTCTCGTAATAGTCCCAGGACGAGAAGTCGAAATGATCGAAGTGAAGGGACACCCCGTGCTTCTTCGCCGCGGTCTCCAGAACGCGCAGACCTTCGGGCATCACTTCCTTGCCGATGCCGTCGCCAGGAATGACCGCGATCCGGTATTGTTTCTTGCTCATCGAGAACGTCCTTGATTGCTCCGGCAGCCGCCGCCTTTATGACCGCACTGCAATGGACCAAACGCGGCGGCAGTGCAACGCTGCACTGCAATGTTGACCATGGCGCGGCCGACCGCCTACTGATTTTATTCCCGTTCCTCTCCTGCGAGTAACTCCCATGGATCTGCATCTGCGTGGCAAGCGCGTCCTGATCACGGGCGCGTCCAAGGGCATCGGCGCAGCCGCCGCCGAGGCCTTTGCCGAGGAAGGCTGCCATCTCCTCCTCGCCGCCCGCAACGGCGATCAGCTTAAGGCTCTGGCCGAGCGCTTGCGCTCGGCGCACCAGATCGATGCCGCCACGAGCATCGTGGATTTGCGCAAGAGCGAGGATTTGACGCGGCTCGCCAAGGAAGCTGCCGACATCGACGTCCTCGTCAACAATGCCGGCGACATTCCCGGCGGCTCCATCGACAAGATCGACGAAGCGACCTGGCGCCACGCCTGGGAATTGAAAGTGTTCGGCTACATCAACCTCGCGCGCATGGTCTATGCGCAGATGAAGGCGAAGGGCGGCGGCGTGATCGTCAACGACATCGGCGCGGCCGGCGAGAAATTCGACGCCAACTACATTTGCGGCAGCGCCGGCAATGCCGCGCTGATGGCCTTTACCCGCGCGCTCGGGGGCAAGAGCCTCGCCGACAACATTCGCGTGGTCGGCATCAATCCCGGCCCTGTCGGCACCGACCGTCACGTCACCCTGCTGAAGACGCGGGCAAAGCACCAGTTCGGCGACGAGAGCCGCTACAAGGAATTTCAGAAGAGCCTTCCGCTCGGCAGGCCTGCGCATGCGCGCGAGATCGGCGACCTCATGGCGTTCCTGGCGTCGGATCGCGCGGGGTATACGTCGGGCGTGATCTACACGGTGGATGGCGGAATCAGCGCGGGATGGGGTTGATTGCCCCGAGATGATTTAGACGCGGTCATTCCGGGGCGATGCGAAGCATCGAACCCGGAACCTCGAGATTCCGGGTTCGCCCTTCGGTCGCCCCGGAATGACAGTCCAGAGTTAGGAGTAAAATAGTTGTCTCAAGACCTGATCCGCGAAACCGCGTGCACCGTCGTCGACAAGCTGCGGTCCGGCGACGTCTCGCCACTGGAGCTCCTGGATGTACTGGAGAAGCGCATCGGTGAAGTCGATGGCAAGGTCAACGCGCTGCCGACGCTGTGCTTCGATCGCGCGCGGGAGAGCGCAAAGGCGCTGATGCGGAAGCCGGCCGGGGCGCGTGGATTGCTCGCGGGCCTGCCGGTGCCAATCAAGGACCTGACCGATGTTGCTGGCGTGCTGAACACCCAGGGTTCGCCGATTTTCAAGGACAACATCCCGGCGACGTCCGACATCCTGGTCGAAAACCTCGAGGCCAACGGCGCGGTCGTCTATGCCAAGTCGAACACGCCGGAATTCGGTGCGGGCGCCAACACCTTCAACGAGGTGTTCGGCGCGACCCTCAATCCCTGGGATACGTCCAAGTCGGCAGCCGGCTCGTCAGGCGGCGCGGCCGTTGCGCTCGCCACCGGCATGGCCTGGCTCGCGCAAGGCTCCGACATGGGAGGCAGTCTGCGCAGTCCGGCAGCTTTCTGCGGCGTCGTGGGCATGCGGCCCAGCATTGGCCGGGTCGCGCATACTCCAAAATCAGCCATCGATCGTAACCTCGGCGTCGTCGGTCCGATGGCACGCAACGTCGAGGATCTCGCGCTGCTGCTCGATGCCATGAGTGGCGACTATGCGGCCGATCCATTGTCGCTTCCCGCGCCTGCGACCTCATTCCTGTCAGCGGCACAATCGGGCAAGAAGCCGAAGCGCATCGCCTATTCGGCGGATCTCGGCATCACACCGGTGGATCCCGAAGTCGAAGCGATCACGCGGAAGGCGGCCGAACGCTTCGCCGAAGCCGGGACCGTCGTCGAGGACGCGCATCCGGACTGGCGCGAGGCGCATGAGTGCTTCCACGTACTGCGCGCGTTCGACTTCGCGATCAGCAAGGCGCAGCTGCTGCGCACCAAGCGCGACCTGCTCAAGCCCGAAGTGATCTGGAACATCGAGGAAGGCCTCAAGCTCACGATCGAGCAGCTCGAACGCGCCGAGGCGCAGCGCGTCGGCATGACCGCGCGTGCGGTCGAGTTCTTCAAGAGCTACGATCTGCTGCTGGTACCGACCACGATCGTGCCGCCCTTCCCAATCGAGCACCGCTATGTCGCCGAATGCGCCGGCAAGAGGTTCGACAATTACGTCGAGTGGCTCGGCATCGTCTATGCCATCACGCTCGCCTGCTGTCCCGCGCTGTCGCTGCCGTGCGGCTTCACCGCGTCGGGCCTGCCGGTCGGGCTGCAAATCGTCGGGGCTCCGCGCGCGGATGCGCAGGTGATCGCCGGCGCGAAGGTGCTGGAGGATATTCTGGGCGTGCGCGGCACGACGCCGATTGATCCGCGGGTGAAGAAGTAGAACGAGGAAGATGCAGCGGGCTCGGTAGACTCCCTCGCCCCGCTCTTGCGGGGAGAGGGTTGGGGTGAGGGGCTGCTTCCGCGAAGACGGTGACAGTTCAACTCGCGGAGATTCCCCCTCACCCGATCGCTTCGCGATCGACCTCTCCCCGCAAACGGGACGAGGTGAAGAATCCTCACCTTCCGCTCGTCGCCTCCAGGCTCCGGCTATACCGCGACATCGCGAAGCAGAAGACAAAATAGATCCCGGCGACGAAGATGTAGACTTCGACGGAGAATTGCTGCCACGCCGGATCGATGATCGCGGTCTTGGCCGTGGTCAGCAGGTCGAAGATACCGATGATCAGAACGAGGCTGGTATCCTTGAAGAAGGCGATGAAGGTGTTGACCAGCGGCGGGATGACGTGGCGGATCGCCTGCGGCAGGACGATCAGCCGGTTCTTGCGCCAGTAGGACAGGCCGAGCGCGTCGGCGGCCTCGTATTGTCCGCGGGGCACGGCCTGAAGGCCGCCGCGAATGACTTCGGCAAGATAGGCACCCGCGAACAGGATGATCGCGACCTGCGCGCGCAGGAGCTTGTCGATGTTGAATCCGTTCGGCATGAACAGCGGAAACATCACGCTCGCCATGAACAGCAGACTGACCAGCGGCACGCCGCGGATCAGCTCGACATAGAGCACACTGAGCGAGCGGATCGCCGGCAGTTTTGAGCGCCGGCCTAGTGCGACGAGGATGCCGAGCGGGAAGCCGAAGGCCAGACCGAAGGTCGCCAGGATCAGCGTCACCGGCAAGCCGCCCCAACGGTCCTGCGAGACGAACGACAAGCCGAGTATGCCGCCCCACATCAGCACGCTGATCAGCGCGAGCGCTCCGATCCAGAGATAGGCCAACTCGCGCCGCCATAAGGCGCGGCGGCCGGAGAGATAGAACAGGGTAATGAACAGCAGTACCGCCAGCGCCGGCCGCCACTGCTCGTCGAACGGATAGGTGCCAAACAGGATGAAGCGGTATTTCTCGGGGATGATCGCCCAGCATGCGCCGACGCCGCGTACCGCGCGGCAGGCGCTGGAATCGTTCGCGGGGGTGAGCCAGACCGCATTGGCGATGCCCCACTGCGCGAAGCTGAAGATGGCCTTTGCGAGCACCGCCAGCAAGATGACCGAGACGATGCCGTTCGGGATCGACGAGAACAAATTGGTGCGCAGCCAGCGCAGCACCGGGTTGCCGATCTGCGGGCGCCGGGCGGCGCGCGGTGCTTCCGGAATATCGGCGATCGCCGTCATGGTCAGCGCTCCACCAGCGCGATGCGCGAATTGTACCAGTTCATGAAGAAGCTGATGCCGAGGCTGATGGTGAGAAACACCGCCATGATCAAGGCAATGGCCTCGATCGCCTGCCCAGTCTGGTTCAGCGTCGTGTTGGCGATCGAGACCACGTCCTGATAGCCGATCGCCACCGCGAGCGAGGAGTTCTTGGTCAGGTTGAGGTACTGGCTCGTCATCGGCGGCACGATGACGCGTAGCGCCTGTGGCAGGATGATCTGCCGCAGCATGAAGCTGCGGCGCAATCCGAGCGCATTGGCGGCATCCCATTGGCCGCGCGGCACCGACTGGATGCCGCTGCGCACGATCTCGGCGATGAAGGCCGAGGTGTAGGTGACGAGCGCGATCAGCAACGCGAAATATTCCGGCGCGAGCGTCAGCCCGCCGACGAAGTTGAAGCCGCGCAACTCAGGCCATTCGATCGTCCAGGACACGCCGAGCAGCACGGACACCGCCGCAGGCAGCACAACGAGCAACCCGAGCACAAAAGGCCAGGCCGGCCGCGGCTTGCCGTCGCGCATTTGCTGCGCGATGAGCCGCCGCCGGATGACATAGAACAGGCCAAGCCCGAGCACTGCCGTGCCGAGTACCCAGAGCTGCGGCCTCCCGATCGGAATTGCCGGCAGGATCAAACCGCGATTGGACAGGAACACGCCCTCGATCGGCCGGAACGCCGCGCGCGCGGCCGGCAGCGCTTGCATCAGCACGTACCAGAACAGGAGCTGGAGCAGCAGCGGGATGTCACGGAGCGTTTCGACATACACCGCGGCGACCCGCGACAGCAGCCAGTTGGCCGACAGCCGCGAGATGCCGATTACCGTGCCCAGGATGGTTGCAAGCACGATTCCGATCACGGCGACGCGCAGCGTGTTGGCGATACCGACGACGAAGGCCCAGAGATATGAGTCTCGTGGATTGTAGGCGAGCAGGCTGTCGGCGATAGGCATGCCGGCCTCGCGGCTGAGGAAGGCAAAACCGGTCGTGATGCGGCGCGCGGAGAGATTGGTGACCGTGTTGGACCAGAGAAAGGCGATGACCGCGACCGCGATCCCGACCACCAGGGCCTGCCAGAACAGGCCTTTCAGCTCGCGTTGTCCGAAAGCGCCGAAGAAGCGGCGGCGCGGCGGCGGTCTCGGAGCGTCTGACGTCACAGCACAAAAATCCTTCTCGAGACAACGATTTCCGGCGGCGTACGTCAAGTGTTGCACCAAACTCTACTTCGTGCAACAAATGTTTCATGGCCGAGCCCGCGAAATCCTCGCCGCTGAGCGAACTGCGCATTGCATTGCCATCGCTTCCGATGCGGTTGCAGGAGGTCGGGCGTTTCGTCGCGGCCAATGATTACGACGCCACGACGCGTTCGATGCGCGATCTCGCAGCGGTTGCCGGTGCCGATCCCGCCGCGTTCACGCGGCTTGCCAAGGCGATCGGCTATTCGGGCTGGGATGAGTTGCGTGCGGCGTTGACGGAGGCACGGCGGCCTTCGCAGATTGCGCCGTTCTCCGGCCGCGCCCGGAGCCGACGCCACGGCCCGAACGCCGATGTCGCGCTCGTCACCGAAAAGCTGGAGGCCGAGGCCGCCGGCCTTCCGCGCATCCCGGCCCAGCCGATTACGGAGGCGGCGCGCGCGCTGCACGACGCAAAGCGGATCTGGATCACCGGCTACCGAAGCTGCCGCAGCGTCGCGGAACTGTTGAACTACGAGCTCCGGCTGTTTCGTCCCGAACAGGTGCAACTCGTCGGCGCGTCCGGCCCCGATGATCTCGACATGGGCGCGTTCCGGCCCGGCGAGGCCGTCATCGTCGTCGGCTTCATGCCCTACACCCATGCGAGCGTCCGGGTTGCGCAGGCCGCCTATCGCTCCGGCGCGGCCTTGATCGCGATCGCCGATAGCCCTTCGGCGCCGATGGCTGAAGGCGCCGACCACGTGCTGCTGTTCGAAGCGGCCTCCTCTCCCGGCTTTTTCCCGAGCCTCACCGGCGCCATTGCCATCGCGCAATCGCTCGCCGCCGTGACGTTTTCGCTCGGCGGCACGGCGGCGAAGAAGCGCCTGGAGAATACCGAGGCGCGGCTGGCCGCGGCCTCAACTTACGTTTCAGAGAAAGGTTGACCCATGGCCGCTCGCACCAGCCGCGTGCTGCATCGCTCGCTGCGCGAAACGCCGCCCAAGGCGATCGGCGGCGAAGGCGTCTATCTCTTTGCCGAGGATGGACGCCGCGTGATCGACGCCTCCGGCGGCGCGGCAGTCTCTTGCCTCGGCCACCAGCATCCACGCGTCATCGCGGCGATGACGAAGCAGGCCTCGACGCTGGCGTACGCCCACACAGCCTTCTTCTCGTCCGAGCCGGCGGAGGCCCTTGCCGAGACGCTGGTCGGCCATGAGCCCGGCGGCCTCGCCTACGCCTATTTCGTCAGCGGCGGGTCGGAGGCGATCGAGGCCAGCATCAAGCTCGCGCGGCAGTATTTCATCGAACGCGGCGAGCCGCAGCGGCAGCATTTCATCGCCCGGCGGCAGAGCTATCACGGCAACACGCTCGGCGCGCTGGCCGCCGGCGGCAATGCCTGGCGGCGTGCGCCCTATGCGCCGCTGCTCTCCGACGCCTTCAGCCATGTGACCCCGGCCTTCGCCTATCACGAGAAGCACGAGGGCGAATCCGATGCGCAATTCGTCGCCCGGCTTGTGGCGGAGCTCGAAGCCGAGTTTCAGCGCCTCGGTCCCAATACGGTCGCCGCGTTCCTCGCCGAGCCCGTCGTCGGCGCCACCGCAGGTGCCGTGACGGCGCCGGACGGTTACTTCAAGGCGGTGCGCGAGATCTGCGACCGACACGGCGCGCTGCTCATCCTCGACGAGGTCATGTGCGGCATGGGCCGCACCGGCACCACGCATGCCTGGGAGCAGGAAGGCATCGCGCCCGACATCCAGGCGATCGCCAAGGGCCTCGGCGGCGGCTACCAGCCGATCGGCGCGATGCTCGCGAGCGGCAGGATCATCGACACAATCCGCTCAGGCTCGGGCGCCTTCCTGCACGGCCACACTTATCTCGCTCATCCCCTCGCTTGCGCTGCCGCCCTCGCGGTGCAGGACGTGATCCGCGAGGACAGCCTGCTCGACCGAGTCAAGGAGCGCGGCAAGCAGCTCGAGCAGCGGCTCACCGAGCGATTCGGCAATCACCGCCATGTCGGCGATATCAGGGGCCGCGGGCTGTTCTGGGCCATCGAGCTCGTCGCCGATCGCGCCAGCCGGACCTCGTTCGATCCCGCGCTGAAGCTGAACCAGAAGATCAAGGCGGAGGCCTTCGCCAACGGCCTCGGCTGCTATCCCGGCGGCGGCACCGCGGACGGCGTCCGTGGCGACCACGTGCTGCTGGCGCCGCCCTATATCACCTCCGCGGAGGAGATCGATCTGATCGTCGACAAGCTCGGCACGGCCGTCGACAGCGTATTGCGTCGTGTCAATCACTGAGGGGAGAATAGCATGATGAGAAGAGTGGTTATCATAGCCGGCGTGCTCGCGGCATCGACGGTGGTCGCGTCGGCGGCAACGCTCGACACGGTGAAAAGCCGCGGCACGCTGATATGCGGCGTCAGCGCCGGTTTTGCCGGCTTCTCCGCGCCGGATTCGCAAGGCAACTACAAGGGTCTCGACGTCGATTATTGCCGCGCGCTCGCCGCCGGCGTGCTCGGCGATGCCAGCAAGGTGCGCTACGTCTCGCTGACCGCGCAGAACCGCTTCACCGCGCTCCAGTCCGGCGAGATCGACGTGCTCTACCGCAACTCGACGCAGACCTATCTGCGCGGCGTCACGCTGGGCCTGCGGCAAGGCCCAATCAACTTCTACGACGGTCAGGGCTTTGTCGTGAAGAAGGACCTCGGCGTGAAGGAGATCAAGGATCTCAAGGGCGCCACCGTCTGCGTCGCGCAGGGCACTACGCATGAGGTCACGCTCGGTGACTACGGCCGCGCCAACGGCATCGACTGGAAGCCACTGGTGTTCGACCGCGTCGACACCATGTACCAGACCTTCTTCGGCGGGCGTTGCGATGCCATGACCCAGGACGCTTCCGCGCTCGCAGGCGCCGTGACGACCGCGGCGCCGAACGCGGCCGACTACGTCGTGCTGCCGCAGACCATCAGCAAGGAGCCGCTCGGCCCCTTCACCCGCAATGGCGACGAGGTCTGGAGCGACATCATCACCTGGCTGCATTACGGCTTGATCGAGGCCGAAGAGCTTGGCGTCACACAGGGCAATGTCGACGAGATGGCGAAGTCGCCGACGCCCGCGATCCAGCGCCTGCTCGGTGCTTCCGGCGATCTCGGCTCGCGGCTCGGGCTCGACAACAAATGGCTGGTCACGGCCATCAAGGCCACCGGCAATTACGGCGAGATCTACGAGCGGAATGTCGGCAAGGCGAGCCCGCTCAAGCTCGAGCGCGGCCTCAACGGCCTCTGGAGCAAGGGCGGCTTGATGTACGCGGTGCCGTTCAAGTAAACGCTTCGCGTGTCCCGGACGCGCGGCGTCCGGGGCACGCGACCTCCCATCAGGTAACGTTCAATGCCGACGTCTCCTCGCATCGCCCTGATCCACGCCCTCAAGCATTCCATCGCTCCGATCGAAGCTGCGTTCGCGAAGGCGTGGCCGGAAGCGCGGCTGATGAACCTGCTCGATGACAGCCTGTCGTCGGATCTGGCGCGTGACGGCAAGCTCAACGATGCCATGACCGAACGCTTTCTTGCGCTCGGTCGTTACGCCGCGGCAACAGGCGCGGATGCGATCCTGTTCACCTGCTCGGCCTTCGGTCCCTGCATCGAGGCGGTCGCGCGCGCGCATGCGCCGATGCCGGTGCTCAAGCCGAACGAAGCCATGATCGAACGGGCGGTGACGATGGGCCAGCGCATCGGCCTGCTCTCGACCTTCCCGCCGACGCTGGCCTCGATGCCGCCGGAGTTTCCTTCCTCCGTCCAGATCGTACCGAAGCTTGCCGAAGGCGCGCTGGCCGCGCTCGACCGCGGCGACCGCGCTACGCATGACCGGCTGATCGTGGAAGCCGCACGCGATTTGCGCGATTGCGACGTCGTCGCGCTCGCGCAGTTCAGCATCGCGGCAACTGCGCCCCTCGTGGCAGAAGCCACCGGCCGCGCTGTGGTGACGACGCCTGACAGCGCCGTCGAGAAGCTGATGAAGCTGTTGGCGGCGAAGGCTTAAGCGCCGGCCTTTTTCCGGCGTCGCGCGCCCTTGATCGCCGCCGCAAGCGCGACCTTGGTTTCGCTGACAAAATCCTCGACAAGGTCCTCGCGCGTGGCATGGGCCGCCTCGCCGGTGAACAGTCCCTGCTCAGCCAACATCACCACGCCGTGCACCGCCGCCCAGATCTTGAGCGCCTGCCGCTCGCGCAAGTAATCAACTGCCGGAGCTTCCAGCGCTTCGACCACGAGCGCAAAGGTTTCGCGCGTCGCTTCGTGCAGCTCGCTGCCTTTCGCCGCACACGACACCGTGCGCGAGGCGAACATCAAGCGGTAGATGCCATTGCGCCGTAAGCCGAAATCCAGCGTCGCCTGGGCCAGCAGCGACAGTTTCGAGCGCTTCGACGGCTTTGCCATCGCCGCCCGCAAGATCCCGCTGAGTTGCCGGAACGCCTCCGCCGTCACCGCCGTTAGCAGCGCCTCGCGATCGGCAAAATGCCGGTAGGGCGCCGGCTGCGAGACGCCCAGCTGCTTTGCAAGCGCCTTGATGCTGATCGCCTCCGTCCCGCCCTGCTCGGCTTCGCGCAGCGCGGCCTTGATCAAGGCGTCGCGGAGATCGCCATGGTGGTAGGTATTCTCGGGCTTGCGGGCAAGTTGTGAACGCATCTTGCGCAGAGCCTATAAGTTTGCGCTTGACAGGGGAAGCCTGCCGCGAATGTAATAGCCTATAACTTGAACAAGAACTCAAATGGGAGCGCGTGCCGGCTTCGACCGGGGCGCACACGACCGAGGAAGCCGCCATGACAGAGCGACTGAGGGTTCACGTCGATCCGGACAAATGCCAGGGGCACGCGCGCTGCAAGGCGCTGGCGCCGGAGCTGTTCGAGCTCGACGAATACGGCAACGCCCACGAAGCCGGCGACGGCACCGTCCCGCCCGGCCTCGAAGACAAGGCCTGGCTTGCCAAATCCAATTGTCCGGAAATCGCAATCGACGTGATCGAGGAGTAGCGCAGCCGCTGCCGCCCGCGTGCCTTCCGCGACCACGAGCCCCAAGGGATTTCCAGATGTCCGACATCAGCCAGCCCGCCGCCCATCCGCCCGTGACCGACTGGGTCCATGATTTCGACCACACCGATCCGCAATGGACCGAAGATCCCTTCCCGATCTGGGACGAGCTGCGCGCCGCAAGCCCGGTCGTGCACACCGAGCGCTTCCTCGGCTGCTACCTGCCGACGACCTATGAAGCGGTGCGCGAGATCGCCAACGACAGCGAGCATTTCTCCTCACGCCGCATCATCGTCCGCGACGTTCGGCCGGAGATCACCAGCAGAAACTCCGCCCCGCCGATCACGTCCGATCCGCCGGTGCACAAGCCAGCCAAGCAATTGCTGCTGCCGCCGTTCACGCCGGACGCGATGAAGAAGCTGGAGCCGCGGGTGCGCGCGATCTGTAACGAGTTGATCGACGGCTTCATCACTGAAGACCGACTGGACGCGGCAGAGCGCTACACCAAGCACATTCCGGTTCGCGCGATCGCACACATGCTCGGCATCCCCGAGACAGACAGCGATCTCTTCATCCGCTGGATCCACATGATCCTGGAACTTGGCATCAAGGACGAAAACACGCTGCTCCAGGCGGTGCAGGAGATGACCGTCTATTTCAGCGGCCATATCGAGGCGCGCAAGACCAAGCCGACCGACGATCTTATTTCCTACCTGATGAATGCCAGGGACAAGGACGGCAACCCGCTCGAGGATTCACACGTGCTGGGCTCGCTGCGCCTGCTCCTGATTGCCGGCATCGACACCACCTGGAGCGCGATCGGCTCCTCGCTCTGGCACCTCGCCCGGACGCCCGCCGACCGCGAGCGCCTGGTCGCCGAGCCCGGGTTGATCCCGACCGCGGTGGAGGAGCTGCTGCGCGCCTATTCGCCGGTGACGATGGCGCGCGAAGTGGTCAAGGAGACCACGATTTCCGGCTGCCCGGTCAAGGCGGGCAACATGGTGCTGCTGTCCTTCCCGGCCGCCAACCGTGACCCGAAAATGTTTCCGGATGCTGACAAGGTCGTGATTGACCGCCGCGAGAACCGGCACGCCGCCTTCGGCCTCGGCATCCACCGCTGCGTCGGCTCGAACCTTGCGCGCATGGAAATGCAGGTTGCACTGGAGGAATGGCTGAAGCGAATTCCGGACTTCGCCCTCGATCCGGCAGGCACGGTGACCTGGTCACAGGGAACCGTCAGAGGTCCCCGCCAGTTGCCATTTTTGCTTGGAAAGGCGATGTAGACCTCTCCAAACAGCGATACGGAGAGGCCGGACGTGACTGAGCAACTAACGCGACCGGCCTCCGACCACATTGACGTTGCCGACGCCAAGCGCCGGATCAAGGCGATCTTCATCGGCTCGATCGGCAATTTGGTCGAGTGGTACGACTTCTACGCCTACACCGCGTTTGCGCTCTATTTCGCTCCCGCCTTCTTTCCCGGCAACGACCCCGTCGTCCAGCAATTGAATGTCGCCGTCGTATTCGCAGCGACCTTCCTGATGCGGCCCCTGGGCGGCTGGCTATTCGGCTATATCGCCGATCATTACGGGCGGCGCATCTCGCTGACGCTGTCGGTCGTCTTCATGTGCTTCGGCTCGCTGATCATCGCGTTGACGCCGACCTACGCCACGATCGGCTTCGCCGCACCGGTGATCCTGGCGCTCGCCCGCGTCATCGAAGGCTTGAGTCTCGGCGGCGAATACGGCGCCAGCGCCACCTATCTCAGCGAGGTCGCCGACCCCAAGCATCGCGGCTTCTATTCGAGCTTCCAATACGTCACCCTGATCGGCGGCCAGCTCACCGCGATCATCGTACTGTTGGCTCTGCAAAAGATCTTCCTCACGCCGGAGGAACTGAGAGCCTGGGGCTGGCGCATCCCGTTTGCGATCGGTGCGGCGCTCGCGATCTTTGCCGCGGTGATGCGGCGCGGCTTGCACGAGACCGAGGCCTTCGAAGAAGCCAGGAAGGTGGTAAAGCCGACCGGCTCGCTCACCAATTTGCTGCGCTATCCCCGCGAGTTGCTCCTGGTGGTCGGCTTGACCGCGGGCGGCACCGCGGCGTTCTACACTTTCACCACCTATATGCAGACCTTCGTCAAGCTTTCGGTGGGGTTGACCGAGGACCAGACCACGTTCGTGATCTTCGGCACGCTGATCTTCGCGACCATCCTGCAGCCGATCTATGGCGCCATCTCCGACAAGATCGGCCGCAAGCCGCTGCTGATCTTCTTCGGCGTCGCTGGCACGCTCGCCACCGTGCCGCTCCTGATGACGCTGAAGGAGACCAAGTCGCCCTTCATTGCGTTCATCCTGATCTGCGCGGCCTGGCTGTTCGTTGCCGGATACACCTCGATCAACGCGGTAGTGAAGGCCGAGCTGTTCCCGACCAATGTCCGCGCCCTCGGCGTCGGCCTGCCTTATGCGATCACCGTCTCGATGTTCGGCGGCACGGCGCCGGCGATCGCGCTCTATTTCAAGAGCATCGGGCATGAGGCGTGGTTCTACTACTATCTTGCCAGCATCATCTTCCTGTCGCTGGTGATCTATTCTACCATGCGCGACACCAAGCACGCCTCCGCGATGCATCGCCACGAGTAGCCGATGGCCGAAGACAACGAACCGCCCGACAGCAAGCTGACGCGCACCAAGGAAAAATGGGCGCGCGAAGGCCGGTTTTTGACCGGCAAGATCACTCGCTCGGAGGATCAGCGCCTGCCGCCGGGCCAGCATCTGACAAAGGACTGGCCGGTACTCGATCTCGGGGTCGTGCCGCCGGTATCGCGCGAGCGCTGGCGGCTCGACGTCTACGGCGCGATCGAGAACCCCGTGTTCTGGACCTTTGCCGAGTTCGCCGCCCAGAAGCAGGCGCAGTTCACCTCCGACATCCACTGCGTCACCACCTGGTCGCGCTACGACAATGAGTGGGAGGGGCTCGCTACGCGCGAGCTGCTCGCGGCCTGCCAGCCGCGCGAGGACGCGCGCTTCGTCGTGCTGCATTCCCACGACGGCTACACCACCAATCTCACATTGGACGACTTTGCCGCCGAGGACGCGTTGCTCGCCCATAGCTGGTCCGGTGAGCCATTGTCGGACGAGCATGGCGGCCCGGTGCGGCTGGTGGTGCCGCATCTGTATTTCTGGAAGAGCGCCAAATGGCTCCAGGCCATCGAGTTCCTGACCGAGGACGCGCCGGGCTTCTGGGAAGTCCGCGGCTACCATAATCGCGGCGACCCCTGGGCAGAGCAGCGCTATTCGGGCGATTAGGTTCAAGGCAAGGACGGGGGAAGCTCATGCCGACAGAGCGCTTTCAATTTACCGGCGAAGGCGGCCATCAACTTTCGGCCGCGCTGGAGCTACCCGACGGCGAGCCCGCGGCCTTCGCGCTGTTCGCGCATTGCTTCACCTGCGGCAAGGACACGCTGGCCGCCAAACGCATCTCGGTCGCGCTCGCCGCCAAGGGCATCGCGGTGCTTCGCTTCGACTTCACCGGGCTCGGTTCCAGTGAAGGGGATTTCGCCAATTCGACGTTTTCCTCCAACGTCGCCGATCTCGTGCGCGCCGCCGATCACCTGCGTAGCGTCCGCAAGGCGCCGTCGATCCTGATCGGTCACAGCCTCGGCGGCGCCGCGATCCTTGCGGCAGCAGGACAAATCCCGGAAGCCAAGGCGGTTGTGACCATTGCGGCACCATCCGATCCCGCCCACGTCACCGGCCTGTTCAAAGAGCATCTCGGCGACATTCGCACGCAAGGTGAGCTCGAAGTCTCGCTTGCGGGACGCCCGTTCCGGATCAAGCGCGAATTCCTCGACGATATCGCCGAGCACGAGCTGATGAAGGACGTCACTGGCCTGCACAAGGCGCTGTTGGTGATGCATTCTCCGGTCGACGATACCGTCGGCATCGACAATGCGACGAAGCTCTTCGTTTCCGCCCGGCATCCCAAGAGCTTCGTCTCGCTCGATCATGCCGATCATCTCCTGACCAAGCCGGCCGACGCACTCTACGCAGCCGACGTGATCGCGGCCTGGGCGAGCCGGTACATCGACACGGCGAAACCTGCGCAGGCGATGGATCTCCCCGAGGCGCCGCGCCGGGTCGTGGTGCAGGAGACCCGCAAGAGCAAGTTCAACCAGACCATCTCCGTCGGTCCGCATCAGCTCATCGCGGACGAGCCGGTCGCCGCCGGCGGCGAGGATGCCGGCCCTGGTCCCTACGATCTCCTGCTCGCTGGCCTCGGGGCCTGTACCTCCATGACCATGCGCCTCTATGCCGACCGCAAGTCGCTGCCGCTCGATCGTGTCACCGTCTCGCTGAAGCATTCCAAGATCTATGCAAAAGACTGCGCGGAGTGCGAGACGCGCGACGGCATGCTCGACCAGATCGAGCGCGACATCGCGATGGACGGCGCGCTCGATGCCGAGCAGCGCAAGAAACTGATGGAGATCGCCGACAAATGCCCGGTGCACCGGACGCTGACGTCGGAAATCCGCATCGTGACCAAGGCCGTGGAATGATCTAGGCGGTGCTTGACGTTGTGTCGGTTACCGGCTTGAACGGGACTACGCGCAGCATCCCGCGCAAGCCCGCCGTCGTGCCGAGCAGGATGCCGGCGACGGCGACGAACGAGCCCAGCGCGAGCGTCGACACGCCGGTTAGCCCCTGCCCGATCGAACAGCCGAAGGCCATCACGCCGCCGATGCCCATCAGCGCGGCGCCACCGGCCGATCGCAGCATGTGGCTTGGCGAGGAATAGCCTTCGAGATGGAAACGGCCGGTCGCAAGCGCGGTGACCAGACTGCCGGCGAAGACGCCGGCAACCGTCGCGATGCCGAAGTTCGGCGTCAAGCCGGTCGAGAGCATGGCATACTGCAGGCTGTCCGCGATCGGCGCGATAAAGGTGAGCGACGTCACGGGGACCGGGTTGAAATCATCCGCGCCGAGATAGCCGGTGACGAACCAGCCGCCGGCGACGAGGAGACCGACGATGACACCGGCCGCAATCTGGCCGGGCGAACGCCGGAACGCTGGGTGCGCGAAAGCAAACAGGATCAGCAAGACGACGATGACAGCAGCAGCCATCGCGCGCGAAACCGCTTCAGCCGGACCGAACATGGCCAACAGCGACGGCAACGAATTCATGTTGACCGTGGTTTGCGAGGCCTGGACCAGCGCGATGCGCGCCGGCGCAATCAGGCCCTTGAGCGTCATCTGCGCGGCGATGGCGAGCACGACCACCACGACGAAGGAGCGCAGATTGCCGCGACCGAGCAGCACCAGCGCGCGCGAACCGCAGCCGTTCGACAGCACCATGCCGTATCCGAACAGAAGTCCACCCAGAAACAGCACCGGCACCGAAAAGGACTGTTGCAGGTAGATCGATTTACCGAGATCGACCACGCCGTTGCCGGCGAGGAGTTGGCTCGCTGCGGTCGCGACCGCGATCGCCAGCGCATAGGTTCGTACCAACCGTCCATCCCCCTTCGATAGCCAACTGCGCATGCTGCTCATCAGGCAAAAGCCACTGAGCAGGCCGACGGCGCCATAAACCAGGCCGATGACGAGGCCCGCGAGGATGACGAGTTGGGTGGACGATTCCATGATCAAGGCTTCAGGATCACGCGGTCCCGGGACGAGCCGGCAACGGCGACATAGGCCTCCTTCGCGCGTTCGAGCGGATAGACGGCGTTCGCCTTGATGGGGAACGGTTTCAGGTGCCCGCTCGCGAAGCCCGGGCCGAGGTCACGCAGCACAGCGCCTGTCGCGATCGACGACAGGCCGAGCGTGTCGATGCCGACATAGGTATGTTGCCCGCGATAGAATTCGAGGATGTTGAACTGCACGATGCGATCGATCGCGGCGATCAGGATCTGGCGGCCGCGAAGCGCGAGCGACTTGTGCGCCGCCTGGAAATAGGGATCGCCGACCGTGTTAAAGACGATGTCGGCGCCTCTACCATCCGTCAACTCGCGCACGCGTGTGGCGACGTCGGTCGCGGAAGCGTCGATCACCTCGATGGATGCGTTGGTGTGGCCCTCATAAGCTTCCGCCTTGCGCACCACGCCGATGACACGCGCGCCCTGCCAGGTCGCGATCTGCACCGCAGCTTGACCGACCTTGCCATTGACGCCGAACACCAGCACCGTTTCCCCAAGCTTTGGAATGCCGGCGCGGCGAAAACCCTCCATGGCGGTGACAAAGGGCACACCGATGCCGGCGGCCTCCTCCCAGGATACGGTTTTCGGCTTCTCCACCACCGCGTCGGATTCAACGACGAGATGGCTGGCGTGAGTGCCGTCGCGGCGGATGCCGAGATCGCCGGAGGAGCCGAACACCTCACGGCCGATCGTACCGGCCGGCCCGTCGATCACCACGCCGGCGTAATCGCGACCCGGCGTGCGCGGGAAGACGGCATAGGGCATCAGCCCGGTCGCGGCCTTGGCGTCGGAGGGATTGACGGCAGCGGCCTTCACCTCGATCAGGAGTTCATTCGGACCACGCGTGAGGGTATGACGCTCGATGGCAGGTGCAAGCGCGGCGGCGTTCTCTGCCTTGGCGTTGAGGCGCACGCAGCGCGCGTCGACGGCTTTGCGATCGGCTGGTGACATCGATGGACCCGTGATTTCTCGCGGGCCTTGTCGCCTCTGGAGAGAGCCAAGTCAACCGGCCTCGCGTCATTCTGAGGAGCCGCGCCAGCGCCGCCTCGAAGGATGAAGGCCCGCGTTGCAGCATCCTGGCCGGCATGGTTCGAGACGGCGCTGCGCGCCTCCTCACCATGAGGGGTGAGACCTAATCCTTCGGCCGCTTGTCGTAGAGACGCTTGGCCTTGCCGAGCGAGCGTTCCAGCGTGGCCGGCGCAACGACCCGCACGTTGGAGCTGATGCCGATCGTGTTCTTGACATGGGTTGAGATCCGATCGGCATGGTCGAGGAGACCCCGGCCATCCCAGCTCTCGGGCCGCGCCTCGGCAATGATGGTCAGTTCGTCCATGCGGCCTTCGCGGGTGAGTTCCAGAATGAAATGCCCGCCGCACCAGTCGGTGGCGAGCAGAACCTCCTCGATCTGGGTCGGGAACAGATTGACGCCGCGCAGGATGATCATGTCGTCGGAACGACCCGTGACCTTCTCCATCCGCCGCATGCCCGGCCGCGCCGTGCCCGGCAACAGTCGCGTCAGGTCTCGGGTGCGATAGCGGATCACCGGAAAGGCTTCCTTGGTGAGCGAAGTAAACACCAGTTCGCCCTTCTCGCCGTCGGGCAGCACCACACCGGTATCAGGGTCGATCACTTCAGGATAGAAGTGATCCTCCCAGATATGCAGGCCGTCCTTGGTCTCGATACATTCCTGCGCAACGCCGGGCCCGATCACCTCGGAAAGACCGTAGATGTCGGTCGCGTCCATGTCGAAGGCGTCTTCGATCTCGCCGCGCATCGCATTGGTCCAGGGCTCCGCGCCAAAAATGCCGACCTTGAGCGAGCATTGACGCGGATCGAGCTTCTGACGCTTGAACTCGTCGAGGATCGCCAGCATGTAGCTCGGCGTCACCGTGATGATGTCGGGCCGGAAATCGTTGATGAGCTGCACCTGCCGCTCGGTCATGCCGCCGGAGATCGGCACCACGGTGCAGCCGAGCTTTTCGGCGCCATAGTGCACCCCTAACCCGCCGGTGAAGAGACCGTAGCCATAGGCATTGTGGATGATCATGCCGGTGCGACCGCCGGCGGCCCGGATCGAGCGCGCCATCACGTCCGACCATGTGTCGATGTCGCGTTGCGTATAGCCTACCACGATCGGCTTGCCCGTCGTGCCGGAGGACGCATGCACGCGCACCAGCTTTTCACGGGGCACGGCAAACATGTTGAAGGGATAGTTGTCGCGCAGATCCGTCTTCACCGTGAACGGGAATTTCGCAAGATCGGAGAGCTCGCGAAAGTCGGACGGATGCACGCCGGCCGCGTCGAAGGCCTTGCGATAATGCGGGACGTTGTCGTAGGCGTGCTTCAGCGACCAGGCCAGCCGCTGCGCCTGCAGTGCCATGATCTCGTCGCGCGATGCGCGCTCATGCGCATCCATTTCGGCGCGATAGGTGTTACCACCTTCCTTGAGCCTCGACAGAGCCATCCTCATTTCCCCGTATCATTGCTTTTCTTTATTGATTGTGCGCCGGCAGCCAATTGCCGGGAATGACCCGCGAGTGCCCGCGGAATTCGGCGATGACTGTATCGCCGGCAGTGACGCGCACGTCATAGATGCCGGACCGGCCGCCGCGCGCAACTTCGCGCGCTCTTGCGACGAGGCGATCGCCGAGCTTGCCCGGCTTGATGAAGGTGATCTGTCCCTGCGCCGCCACGACGCGGTCGTTGTGCGAGTTGCACGCGAAAGCGAACGCGGAATCGGCAAGCGTGAAGATGAAGCCGCCATGGGCGATGCGCTGGCCGTTGACCATGTCCGGCCGTACAGTCATAGCGAGCGTCGCATAGCCCGGGCCGATCTCGACGATCTCCATGCCGAGTCCCTTGGAGGCGTCGTCCTCCGCCCACATCGCATCGGCGCAGGCGCGGGCAACATCCTCGGGCGACAAGGTGGCTTTGACGTTCACGCGCTCCTCCCGTCCGGTTGTTTGGAGACGATGTTCTGCTGCCCGGCTGAAACTGTCAAACGTGGTCGTAATCGACCACAACCCGCTCCGACGATGGCTTGGCCTGACAGGTCAGGACAAAGCCGGCCTTCAGCTCCCATGGTTCCAGCGAGTAGTTGATGTCCATCGGCGCCTCACCCTCCACCAGTTTTGCACGGCAGGTCGAGCACATGCCGCCCTTGCAGGCGAAGGGCAGATCGACGCCGGCGCGCAGTGCGGCATCGAGGATCGCCTCGTCCTCGGCCACCGGCACGTCGCGGCGCTTGCCGTCGATGATCAGCGACGCGATCGCTTTCGGCGGCGCGTCCGGCGCAACGATCTTCTTCGGCCGCGGCTTGCCGCCGAACTCCGAGACGAATCGCTCGACATGGATACGCTCGTCCGCGATGCCGAGCCCTCGGCAGGTCGCCTCGATGTCCTCGCTCATGCCGGACGGACCGCAGATGAAGACGTGATCGACGCTTTCCGCCGGTACCAGCGAGCGCAGCAACACCCTCACCTTGTCGCCGTCGAGCCGGCCGTGCAGGATCGGAATGTCCTGTTCTTCGCCGGAGATGACGTGGAAGATCGAGAGGCGGTCGATGAAGCGATCCTTGAGCTCTTCGAGCGCCTCGCGGAACATGATGTTGTCGGTCGCGCGATTGCCGTAGAACAGGAAGAAGTGGCTGTCCGGTTGGCGCGCAAGCGTGCCCTTGACGATCGACAGGATCGGCGTGATGCCGGAGCCCGCGGCAAAGCCGACATGGATGCGGCCGACGCCGGCAGGCGGGATCACGCCGAAGCGTCCCGTGGGCGTCATCACGTCGAGCTCGTCGCCGCACTTCAGATCGTCCGCTGCCCAGCTTGAAAACGCGCCACCATCAACCTTCTTGACGGCGATGCGGATCTCGCCGTCGTCGGGGCCGGAGCAGATCGAGTAGGAGCGGCGCACTTCCTCGCCATCCAGCATGGTGCGGAGCGTGAGGTATTGGCCGGGCGTGAAGGCGTAGTCGGTCGCAAGCTCAGTAGGGATGGCGAATGTCAGCGATACGGCGTCCGACGCCTCGCGGCGGAGGTCGTTGACGGCCAGGCGATGGAAGCGTGGTGCGACTGCTGACATGGTCAATGACACTTGAAATAATCGAAGGGTTCGCGGCAGGCCCTACAGCGCCACAGCGCCTTGCAGGAAGTGGAGCCGAATTCGGACAGCAGCTCGGTATTCGACGAGCCGCATTGCGGGCACACAACGGCTTGCTCGCCAAACAGCGCGCGGCGTGAATTCGAAGCCTGCGGCGGCGCGATGCCGTAGGCGCGAAGCTTTCGGCGGCCCTCTTCGCTCATCCAGTCGGTGGTCCAGGCCGGGGACAGCACGGTGCGAACCTTTGGACTGTGGAAACCGGCGCGCTCCAGCGCGACCTCGATTTCCAGCGCGATCATGTTCATGGCCGGGCAGCCCGAATAGGTCGGGGTGATCGCGACCTCGACCTGATCGCCGTCGAGGACGACATCGCGGAGGACGCCGAGATCGGCGATGGTCAAAACCGGAATTTCGGGATCGACCACGCTCGCCGCGGCCTCCCAGGCCCGTTGGCGCAATTCGCTATGGGGCTCCAGCACCGTCACCATGTCTGCCCCGGGAAGGTGCGCTGTATCGACTGCAGCTCTGAGAGAAGATGGCCGAGATGCTCGCTGTGCCGGCCCACGCGGCCGCCCTGCTGCATCCAGTCGTTCTGCGGCAGCTTGAGCATTGCTTCGCCGATCACATCCGAGAGTGTCGTCAGCCAGCGACCCCGCAAGGTCCCTGGGTCTACTGCGATACCGGCATGGATCAAGGCGCGCTCGCCGTCGTCGACGGTAAACATCTCGCCGGTGAACGCCCAGAGATGATCGATGGCAGCCTGCGCGCGGGCATGGCTCTCGTCGGTGCCGTCGCCGAGCCGGATGATCCACTCCGAGGAATGCCGCAAATGATAGGCACTCTCCTTCTCCGACTTGGCGGCAATGGCCGCAAGCGCCGCGTCGCGCGAAGCCATCATCGCACGCCAGTAGAGATCGGCGAAGGCGGAGTAGAAGAATTGCCGCACCAGCGTCTGGGCAAAGTCGCCGTTCGGCTGCTCGAGGAGCAGCAGATTGCGATATTGCCTGACATCGCGCAGGTAGGCGAGCTTGTCTTCGTCGTTGTCCTTGCCTTCGGCTTTGGCTGCGTAGGTGTAGAGCTCGCGGGCCTGGCCGATGAGGTCGAGCGCGATGTTGGAGAGCGCCATGTCCTCTTCCAGCATCGGTGCGTGCCCGCACCATTCCGACAGCCGGTGGCCGAGGATCAGCGCGTCGTCGGCGCGGCGCAATGCATAGAGCACCAGCGGCGTTTCAGAGATCTGGATGTTCGCGACGGGCATCTGTCCTATCCACTTGTTCCGACCTCATCCTGAGGAGGCGCGAAGCGCCGTCTCGAACGATGGCCGCGGGTCACGGGCCCTCATGGTTCGAGACGCCGCTTCGCGGCTCCACACCATGAGGAGAAAGAGCTACATGTGCCCCACTTCCTCAGGCACTTCATAGAACGTCGGGTGCCGGTAGATCTTCGATTCCGCCGGCTCGAACATCATCCCCTTCTCCGCGGGATCGCTTGCGGTGATCGCAGCCGACGGCACGACCCAGATCGAAAGGCCCTCGCCGCGGCGGGTGTAGATGTCACGGGCGGCCTGCAGGGCCATGGTGGCGTCGCTTGCATGCAGCGATCCCACGTGCTTGTGCGCGAGCCCGTTGCGGCTGCGAATGAAGACTTCCCACAGCGGCGTGTTCGGCGTGGCCATCGCGATCTCCCTACTCTGCCGCTTGTGCAGTTCGACGCTGCGCGCGCTTTGCGGCATAGCTAGCTGCCGCCTCGCGTACCCAGGCGCCCTCGTCGTGCGCCTTACGGCGCGCAGCCATCCGGTCACGGTTGCAGGGGCCGTTGCCGGCGAGCACCTGCTTGAACTCGGTCCAGTCGATCTCGCTGTAACGCCAGTGCCCGTCCGCATCCTGAATCATGCCGGGATCGGGAATGGTGAGGCCGAGATATTGCGCCTGCGGGACGGTGGCGTCGACGAATTTCTGGCGCAGCTCGTCATTGGAGAAACGCTTGATCTTCCACTTCGTCGAAGTGTCGCTGTGCTGGCTGGTGGCATCGGGCGGCCCGAACATCATCAGCACCGGCCACCACCAGCGGTTCAGGGCATCCTGCGCCATCGCCTTCTGCTCGTCCGAGCCACGGCATAGCGTCAGCATGATCTCGTAGCCCTGGCGCTGGTGGAACGACTCCTCCTTGCAGACGCGGATCATCGCGCGTGCATAGGGACCGTAGGAGCAGCGGCACAGCGGGATCTGGTTCATGATCGCGGCGCCGTCGACCAGCCAGCCGATGGTGCCGATGTCGGCCCAGGTCAGCGTCGGATAGTTGAAGATCGAGGAATATTTTGCCTTGCCCGCGAGCATGGCGTCGACCAGCTCTTCGCGCGACGTGCCGAGCGTCTCGGCGGCGGCATAGAGATAAAGGCCATGGCCGCACTCGTCCTGCACCTTGGCGAGCAGCGCGGCCTTGCGGCGCAAGGACGGCGCACGCGTGATCCAGTTGCCCTCGGGCAGCATGCCGACGATTTCGGAATGAGCGTGCTGGGAGATCTGACGGGTGAGCGTCTTGCGATAGGCCGCCGGCATCCAGTCGTTCGGCTCGATGCGTTCCTCGGCATCGATGCGGGCCTGGAACTGCGCAGCCTTGCCCGCGTCCTCGAGGCCGCGATCATCGCTCTCGGCCGTATTCAGCGCCTGGGTATACATGCGCATCCTCCCAATCTTATTGGGAGCAATATATAACAGAAACTAAGTCATGCAAGATATTTCTGTAACATATCGATCAGGCCGCGAACCTTCGCTCCAGAAGCTTTCGGGCCGGTGGCAATGGCCCCTTCTCATTGGTTCCATGGCCATCAAGCCATTGTTCGGATGGGACGAGCAGCGCCCGATAGATCTCGCCGCAGAGTTCGCGGGCAGCCCTGCCCGGCCAATCGGCCGGCAGCAGGCTCTCGGGCAGCAGAGGATCGCGCAGCACGACGCGGCGGTAATGGTGGATCAGGAGGATGCGCGCGGTGAAGGCGTCGGCCTCGGACAAGTCGCTGCCCCGTGCGATCACGGCGCGCAGCGGCTCGAACGTCTTCATGAACTTGAGATAGGCATCCCCGGTGCGATCCAGCGGCCAGCTCGCGCTGAGCAGCCGGCGGCCGCTGTCATCCTCGGCCGAGACTTCCAGACGGATGGCGCCCGCCGCTTCGTCCGGCACTGCCACGCCGGACGGCGCCACCCACACGCCCGGCAGCGGGCTACCGAAGCCGGCATTGCGGAGCGCCTCGCGCGAGGCGTCCCGATCCTCGCCATTGCCGATCAGCAGCAGCTCGAAGCGCCCGGTCCAGTCGGATGGCGGCGGATCGTAGATGTGGCGTGTCGCGGCCTCGAAGATCTGGCGGCCCTTGTCGGCCAAGCGGTAAAAACTATTGCGGCCGACCTTTTCGCGCGTCAGCCAGCCATCGGCGGCAAGCCGCGACATCGCGGTACGCACCACGCCGCTGTCGATGTCCAGGGTCTCGAAGAATTCCAGGAGCGTGCCGAGCCATACCGAGCCGCCACGCGGCACGATGGCATCGCCGAACACCGTGATAACGATGGAGCCGGTGCGCGACGGCTCGCGCTTGAGCTGCTCGATGATGCGGGACAACGGATGCGCCATGCGCGAGGCATAGCGCGTTTGGTGCGGGCGCGACAATGGACCGGTGCGACAATGCAAGAGCCGGGCTCAATCCTTCGAGACGGCTTCGCGCCTCCTCAGGATGAGGTCCAACTACCTACGCGCCGCGCCACGTCGTCTCAATCCTCATGGTGAGGAGCGCGGCAAAGCCGCGCGTCTCGAACCATGCAGGCCCGGCTACCGATGCGGATCGGGATAGACCACGCTGCGCCAGCCGCTGCGGTCGAAGGGCCGCCAGCTGCCTTCCTTCTGCGCAAGGCGATCAGCCACCGCGAAGACAGCGGCGGGATGATGGCCCATGCCGCAATGGCTGCTCTCGATCTCGATGCTCTCGGTCTGCGTGCCCGTCTTCTCCATGCAGCCCTGCCAGGCGCAGACGCCGTCGGTGCGGCTGAAGATCGCCGTGGTCGGCACCGGCGGCGGAACGGCGAGATCGCCGCCGAACTGCGGATCGACCTCGTCGGACTTCCGCCCGCTCGCCCATTCATAGACGCGCCAGGCGTTGGTCGAATGCGGATCGCCGGCAAAGGGGCTGCCGAGCGTGATCACCTGGCGCACGCGGTCGGGCATCATCTTGGCGAGCTGGCGCGCATAGAGACCGCCGAGGCTCCAGCCGACCAGGCTGATCTTGCGGCCATGCCTGTCGCTGAGCTCCTGAACCAGATCCACCATCGCGTGCTGCACGCCCTCGCGCAGGCCGTAATTGCGGCCCTGGCGCCAGCCGCTCACCGCATAGCCCTTGCCGGATAGAAAGGTGCGCAGTGCACGCGTGGACCCGTCGGAGGCCACGAGGCCCGGCAGAACCAGCACCGGATGCCCATCGCCGCGCGGCGCAAGGCTGAGCAGCGGCAGCGCGCCGAGGAATGCACCGAACTCGTGGATCGCTCGCCCTTCCAGGAACATCAGGGTGCGAGACGGCGGGCTCAGCGTCTGGGCAGTAGCGGTCATCAATGGTCCCCTTGGGAGAATTGCTGAAAAGGCCACCGGTTGTTTGCCGGCAAATGGGTATGGGATTCCAACACGCCGGCTTCTTGATCGTTCCGCAACGCAACATGAATCAGCTAGGCAGCGGGTTCCCGACATTCAAGCGGGAGACACACCCGGCCACAATAGGCCCGCGCGTTAATGCTGACGTCCGTGACGCAAAAGTCACAACCATCGCAGCAGGAATTCTACGGAGTAAAGCGCAAGACCCGCGAGCCCGCCGATCAGCGAGCCGTTGAAGCGGATGTATTGCAGGTCGCGGCCGATGTTGATTTCGATCAGCGAAATCAGCTGCGCCATGTCCCACGCCTTGACCTGGTCGGAGATGAAGGTCGAGACGCCGCTCTTCTGGTCGGCGACGAAGCTGCGCAGCACCGCGACCAGACCCTTGTTGATCTCGCCGCGCAGCTCGCCATCGCCGGCAAGCGCTTCGCCCGCGGCGACACACATGCCGGCGAGATGATGCTGCAGCACCTGCGTCTCGCCGCTTGCACTCCGTTCGATGAAGGACCGCGTGTTGGCCCAGACGGTGCGGGCGAGATCGGCAAGCTCGGGACGCGCGAGCAGATCGCGCTTCAGGCCATCGATGCGGTCGATATAGGCCTGGTCGGTGCCGAGTCGGTCGACGAAGCTCAGCACCATGCGATCGAACTCGCCGCGGAACGGATGTTTGGGATCGCTGCGCACCTCATTGAAGAAAGCTGTGGCGGAGGCCACGATCTTGTTCACCAGAAATTTGTCGGCCCGATAGAGCCTGAGCAAGGTCGGCAATTCCGCACGCACCTTCTCGCGGATCATCGCCATCGTCTCGGTCTGGTTCAGCGTCTCGTGCATGACGCGCAGAAGATCGTCGAACAGGATCTGGTGACGTCCCTCCGCCACGAAGCCGCGCAGCGTGCCGGCCGCGAGCGGCGCGAGGTCGATCGCCTGGAGCTGCGATGACATGCGGCGAAGGATGAAGGTCATCAGGCCCGAGCTTTCCGTCGCGGAGACGGCCTCCGGCAGCAGGCGCAGTGCAAAGCGCGCAAGGTCGTCACTACGCTTGCGGTCGCGCAGCCAGTCGGCGACGAAGGAGCCGAAATCGATCTCGTTCAGCTTGGCCTCGACCGGACCAGCATCGAGGAAATGCACCTGAATGAACTCGCCGAGCTTGTCGGCGATGCGGGCCTGATTGCTCTGGATGATCGCGGTGTGCGGGATCGGCAGGCCGAGTGGACGCTTGAACAGTGCCACCACCGCATACCAGTCGGCGAGCCCGCCGATGGTCGCGGCTTCCGCGAATGCCGCGATGAAACCGAACACCGGATGTAGGGGCAGCAGCCATTTCGCGACGACGAACAGGACGAGCGTCGAGGCCAGCACCAGCGTCGCCAGCGCTTTCACGCGGCGCAATTCGGCGGCGCGTTCTGCGTCGCCGGGGGAATCGAAGGAGAAGGTGGCGGGTGGAGTCATGGTAGATACTTAGCGCGTCGATCTCCGCGTGTCCCGGACGCGGTGCAGCGCGGAGCGATGCGCCGCAGAGCCGGGACCCAGCATGGACCCCGGATCAGCAGTGCACCACGCCGCAAACGCGGCGCGCTGCACAGCATCCGGGGAACGCAAGAGACAAAAAACAAGGCCCGCCGAAGCGGGCCTCAAATTCAGTTTTTACTCAGGGCGCCGTATCAGGCGGTCTTGTTGTAGACCTTGGCAAAGTTGTCCTGAGCGGACTTCGCACCGTTAGCGGCGAGCTTGCCGAAATAGTCGGTGGTCGCCTTGGCGCGCGAGACGAACGCTTCGCCGCGGGAGCGGAGCAGGCCGGACTGGATCTCGACAGCTTCGCTGAACGACTTGGCGGACGCGAGCTTGTCGATGCCCGCGAAGAACGCCTCGGCGTCCTCGTAGATCGCCTGCTGGATGTTGCGGCTGATCTTGCCGGCTTCGGTGACGGACTCGGTCACCGCGTTTTCGACGGCGGCAGTCACGCGCTCGGAACCA
The DNA here is from genome assembly GCF_055807615.1 of Bradyrhizobium sp. MV1.5. Taxonomy (NCBI): domain Bacteria; kingdom Pseudomonadati; phylum Pseudomonadota; class Alphaproteobacteria; order Hyphomicrobiales; family Nitrobacteraceae; genus Bradyrhizobium; species Bradyrhizobium sp. MV1.5. The sequence continues at coordinate 27,552 of NZ_JBVVPL010000042.1, forward strand.
GCGAACACCTCGGCAGCACGGTCCTTGGCGGTATTGGCGGACTTCTTGACGAACTCGCGGGCGGCCTCGGGAACTTCCAGGTTCTGGATGTTCTTGAACGCGTCCTTGAAGCCTTCGAAAGCGGTGTTGGTTTCGGTGGTCATTGGGGTCTCTCCATCCTCATTGGTTGAGCTATGGGCTCACCCCGTCCGGTTTTGGCCCGGGGCACGACTTATATGGCATAGTTAATTGTGCGATGCAATATCCATATTGCAGTGCGATATCACGAAACCGTGAACAGCCTTAATGAGAGGCAATCTGGCGCGTCCCTGACCATCCGGCTCCCGAACACCCGTCCAGCGGTTCTCAATGCTGGACGGCGCCCGGCAGCCCATAGGCCTCCATCTGGGCCTGGACCTGCGCGATGTTGTGCCCGAGCACGACGATGTCGTGGGTCTTGCCGTCGACGTCCCGGACATGGTCGCGCAGCAGTGCCTCGGCCTTGAAGCCGAGGCTCTCGAACAGCGTGATCGCTGCCTGCTGATCGACCGTCATCTGGACCGAGAGCTTCTCGAGGCCGGCGCCGAGCGCGAGTGCGAAGGTCTCCTGAGACAGCGTCCGTCCCACCCCCTTCCCGCGCACGTCGAGCGAAACCACCATCCGGATCTCGCCGACATGGGGCGACCAGGAGTGCGGATCGCGCACCAGCGTGCCGCAGCCGACGACCGTGCCGCCCCTGACCGCGAGCAGGCTCGTGATAGCGCCGCGCTCGATCTCCTTCACCCAGGCGGAGAGCACCTTCGGCTCACTGATATTGCGCGGCAGGAACAACAGGTCGTGGGTCGGCAGGCCCTTGCCGAAGGCGAGCACTGCGGCTTCGTCCGCCGGCGACATCAGGCGGATCTCGATATCGCCCGCGTCCGTCTTCACATGACGCGGATAGGAACGCTGCTCACTCATGTCGATCTCTTCCCCAGCCAGGAATCCAGTTTCGGCCATAGCCGCTTCACCGCATTGGCGCCGGCGACGAGCGAGACGTGACCGCCCTTCAGCATCACCTCCTCCTTGTCCTGCGATCCAATCTTGGCGATCAGGTGCTTTGCCGCCTCATACGGCACGATGTGGTCGTGTTCCGCCACCGCATGCAGGAACGGCACCTTGATGTCCTCGAGCTTCGCAGCACGGCCGCCGACCGACATGGTGTCGTTGAACAGCTTGTTGTCCCACATCAGGTCCTTGGTGATGGTGCGGAAATATTCGCCGGCCAGCGGCAGCGTGTCGGTCGCCCAGCGGTCGAACATCCGGTAGGATTTGACGAACTCGTCGTTCCAGATGTTTTCCCAGAGCTGGATCTGGCTGACGGTCCGGGAGGCCGGGCGCAGCATCTCGAACGACGACAGGATCATCTCGGGCGGCACGTTGCCGACGCTGTCGACGAGGCGATCGACGTCGAAATAGCGACGGTCGGAGAAGTTCGAGAACAGCTTCATCTCGCGAAAGTCGACCGGCGTGGTGAAGCAGATCAAATTCTTCATCGGCCCGTCCTTGTGGATCGAGCCATAGAGCAGCGACAGCACGCCACCGAAGCAATAGCCGATGACGGAGACGTCCTGTTCGCCGGAATCCTGCTGCACGCGGCGGATGCAGTCCGGGATGAAGTCGAGGACATAGTCCTCCATGCGCAGGCTCTTCTCCTCCGGCCGTGGCGCGCTCCAGTCGAGCATGTAGACGTCGTAGCCGCGCTTCAAGAGGAACTCGATGAAACTCTGGCCGGGCACGAGGTCGAGAATGTAACCGCGATTGGTGGTCGCCATCACGATCAAGATCGGAATTCGATAGATCTCGTCGGACATCGGCCGATAATGGTAGAGGCTCCTCGTGCCGCGCGAATGCAGCACGTCCTTCGGCGTCGAGCCGAGCGTGGGACCGGACGTCGAGAAATATTCGACGCCCTTGATGCTGCGCTGGATCGCGCGCTGCACCTCGGACTGGATGCGCTCCGGGATCCCTGCGAAGTCTAATCCGGCGGGTGCATTCATGTCTGCTCTCCGCCTTCAGATGGCGGGCGCTTGGTGCGCGGCCGGCGCAATGCGGTATCGGAGCCCTGAGAAATGCCGGAACTTGCAGCCATCTGGCTCAGCATCGACTTGATCTCACCGATCTGTCCCTCGATGGACTGCAGCCGTTCCGCAAGGCCGGTGACCTGGTCCCGGCTCGGCAGATTCATGGAGACTAGATATTTCTCCATGAGGTCGCCGAGTTGCTTCTGAGCACCTGCAGCAACGCCGCCGGCCCGGTTCACGGCCTGCGAAAACTCGGGCGACGACATGGCCTGATTGGCGAAGGAGTTGAACCCCTTCTCCATTTCGCCAACCATCTTCTGCCACACGGCGATGGGGTCGTTGCTCTTGTCGGTCATCGGCGTCCTCCTGAACTCGAGAGCTTCGATGCCCTTCCTTTTTCGCCATACCACACCGTTGCGCGGTGCCGGTCAACCGGCAAGCAGCGGGTCCGGTGTCGCGAACGCGGCTTCATTGCGAGGGGAAACCGTGCGATACAGCATTAATCAAAAGCCGAGGGAACGCAGCCGTGAACGCCTATCATCCGCCGCAAACCGTCCACGCCAACGGCATCGACATCTGTTACGAGATTTTCGGCAACGACAATGCCGAGCCGTTGCTGCTGATCATGGGGTTAGGCGCCCAGATGATCCACTGGGACGATGCGTTCTGCGAGCAGCTGGCCGCGCAGGGCTTTCGCGTCATCCGGTTCGACAATCGCGACATCGGCAAGTCGAGCCATCTCACCGGCGGCAAGCGTCTGACGCCGCTCGAACTGTTGAAGCTGCGGTTCCTCAGAATTCCCGTGGCCGCAACCTACAAGCTGATCGACATGGCGAAAGACACGGTCGGACTGATGGACGCACTCGACATCAAGTCGGCGCATCTGGTCGGGGCGTCCATGGGCGGCATGATTGCGCAAGAAGTGACGTTGTCGTTTCCCGAGCGCGTGCGCTCACTGACATCGATCATGTCGACGACCGGCAATCCGCGCGTGCCGCCGCCGACACGTGAGGCCGCCGCGATGCTGATGGCGCCGCCGCCGCGCAGCAAGGAGGAGTTCATCGTCCGCTACGGCCAGACCTGGAACGTGTTGCGGGCCGGGTCCTTTCCGGAGGAAGAGGCGCTCGATCCCGGTCGTGCCGAGCGCGTGTTCGCGCGCGGGCTCAATCCGGCCGGCGTCGGTCGGCAGCTCCGTGCGGTGCTTGCCTCCGGCAGCCGCAAGGAGCGGCTGCACGGCGTCAAGACGCCGACGCTGGTCATCCATGGCACCGTCGATCCGCTGGTCCGCCCCGAGGGCGGCAAGGACACGGCAGAGTCCATTCCGGGCGCCAAGCTGTTGATGATCGAAGGCATGGGCCACGCGCTGCCGATGCGCTTCTGGCCGGAGATCATCGGCGCCATCGCCAAGCACGCGCATGGCGCAGCAGCGCAGGCGGCGTAGATTGACCGGCGCAGAAGGTCTCCTCGCGGTGACCATGTGAGCTGCCGGTTACTCTCTTAACGGAAGCCGGCGCGAAGGCTATACAGGTCTCCTTCATTCGCCGAGAACCTCAATCGCCAACGAGGCTGCCGCCTCTCGGAGTTCACATGCATCTCTTCGTCCGGTCGGCCGCAGTCGTCGCTGCTTCAGTCCTCACGCTGTCCCTCGCCAGTGGCGTCGCGATGGCGGGTAGCGCGCAAGAAGAAGCCAATCGCAAGACTGTCCTTGCGTTCTACGAGAAGGGGCTCAACCAAAAGGACGCCGATGCAGCCCTCGCCCATGTCGGCGACCGCTACGTCCAGCACAATCCCAACGCGGCAGATGGTCCGGACGGATTCCGAAAGTTCATCGGTTTCCTTCGCGAAAAATTCCCGAACTCGCACAGCGAGATCAAGCGCAGCTTCGTGGATGGGGACTACGTCATTCTGCACGTTCACGCGGTTCGCGAGCCCGGCAGCAGGGGCAACGCGATCGTCGACATCTTCAAGCTGGAGAACGGCAAAGTCGTCGAACACTGGGACGTCGTTCAACCGATCCCGGAAATTCCGGCGAACAACAACACGATGTTCTAGCTCGGAGCCGTAGCCCGGATGGAGCGCAGCGCAATCCGGGTTCTTGCGCGGATCGACCGTCCCGGATTTCGCTGCGCTCATCCGGGCTACAAATAGCCGCCTAGCTCTTCCTCGCCATCCAGATCACGTGACGTGCGCCACCGCCTCTTCCGGTGGCGCGGATGTTGACTTCATTGACGTCGAAGCCGGCGCTACCGAGCCGCTTGGCGAAGGCCGGGTTGGGTCCCGAGGACCAGACCGCGAGCACGCCTCCCGGCCGCAGCGCCGTCTTCGCTGCTTTCAACCCGCTCGCATTATAGAGCGCATCATTGCCCTTCCGGGTCAGCCCTTCCGGTCCGTTGTCGACGTCGAGGAGGATGGCATCGAATGCCGACCGCTGCGCCCGGATGATTTCGCCAACGTCGGTTTCCCGGATGCTCACCCTGACATCATCGAGACTGTCGCCGAACACCTGCGCCATCGGGCCCCGCGCCCAGGCGACCACCGCCGGCACGAGCTCGCAAACCACGATCTTCGCCTTGCCTCCCAGCACGGTAAGCGCCGCACGCAACGTAAAACCCATGCCAAGGCCGCCGATGAGGACGACGGGTTTTGCGACCGCCTCGATCTGCTTCGCCGCCAGCGTGGCGAGCGCGGCTTCCGAGCCCGACAGGCGGTTGTTCATCAGCTCGTTGGTGCCGAGCTTGATGGAGAACTCCTTGCCTCGCCGCATCAGGCGAAGCTCTTCATCGGAGCCGGGGATTTTGGCGGTATCGATCTTTTCCCAGGGAATCATGCGAGAGCTTTAGCACGTCCCGGCCAGCGGCCTACCCTCCTGCCCACACGTCCAGCACATACCTGTTCCTGGCGCCCATTTCCTCGATCCAGCGGGCAGCCGTGGCGGCATCGCCGCCGCTCTTCTCGCGATGAATCGCGACCAGCGCCGCCTTCACGTCGGGCTCCATCTTGCTGCCGTCGCCACAGACATAGACGATGGCGCCCTGCTCGATCAGCGGCCAGACCTTGTCCTTCTGCGCGGCGAGGACGTGCTGAACATAGGTCTTCGGACCCTCCGCGCGCGAGAACGCGGTGAACAGCTCCGTGATGCCGCTTGCCGCCAGCGCCTTCAGCTCGTCCGCGTAGAGAAAATCCTGATCGGGATGACGGCAGCCGAAAAACAGCATGGCCGGACCGAGCGCGGCGCCCTTTGCCTTGCGGGCGGCGCGCTCCTGGAGGAAGCCGCGGAACGGCGCCAGTCCCGTCCCCGGGCCGATCATGACGATCGGCACGGATGGATCGTCCGGGAGCCGGAAGCCGGCCTTGGTCTCACGCACGGTTGCATGGATCACGTCGCCCGCGCGTCGATTGGCGAGATAGTTCGAGCAGATACCCTTGTAGGTGCCGCGGCCCGAGGCGGCCGGCCCTTCGACCACGCCGACCGTGACGCTGCAACGAACAGGGTCGACCGACGGCGAAGACGAGATCGAATAGTAACGCGGCGCCAGCAGCGAGAGCATTTCCAGATAAACGTGGAACGGCAATTCGCAGGCCGGATATTCGAGCAGCAAATCGAACACCGATTTCCGCTTGGCCAGGATCTCGCTGCGATAACGCTCGAGCGTTTCAGGCTCCTCGCCCACGAAGGCCAGCAGCTTCGGCTGGGTCACCGGGCAGCGGGTGTGCTCGGCCATGATCTGGATCTGCTTCCGCGTCGCCACTTGCTGGAGCTCGACGAACTCGCTGAGCAGGCGGCCGACCGACACGGCATCCCCGACCGGCAATTGCGCGCGGCGGCCTTCGGCAACCTGAAGCCTGATCTGGTCGGCCGGCAGGAAGCCGAAGCGGCGGGCAACCGAATCCACCAGCGTCGGATCGTTGCGCGGAACCACGCTTAGATGATCGCCGACGCGGTATTTGATGTTGGACGGCAGCTGCACCTCGATGTGGCGCGTCGAACGCTCTGACGGATTGGATCCGGCCTTGTTCTGAAGCTCGTCATTGACCAGCACCTTCATGGCCACCGCGCCACCCTGGGCGACGATGGTGTTGACGGCGGTCACCGCGACCGGCTCGATCGCGTAGAGCGGATCGTCCTCCGCGGTACGGGTGAAATTCCAGTCGATGCCGAATTCCTTGGTCGCGACCTGGGCGGCTGCCGGGAACCATTTCTGGAACTGGCCGTCGAGATCGCTGCGCGCATCGCCTTCGCCGCGCGGATAGACCGCGCGCGCGCCATGTGCCGACAATTGCTCATCGATCAAGCGCGGCACCGACTGATAGGTCGCGGCCCAGTCGCTGTTGCCGCAGCCGAACACGGCGTAGCGCACATTGGCAAACGCGTCCTTCGGCAGCTCGTCGCCGAGCCATTTGACGAATTGCGTCGCGTTGTCCGGCGGCGCGCCGTTATAGGAGGCGCAGATGATCAGCACGCCGCCCTCCCGCGGCAACTTGCCGACGTAATCGTCGAGCGGCCCCAGATGCACGGCAAAGCCGTTGATCTCGGCAAGGTCGGCCATGCGCGTAGCGAGCTCTTCGGCGGTGCCGAGATTGGAGCCGTAAAGCACCAGCATCGGCGTATTGTGGCCGGGCCGCGCGGTGGGCTGACGCGGGGCCTTGGGCGCCGACGACACCGCCACAGGTCCGCCATAGGCACCGCGCTCGCGATCGGCGCGCGGACGGACCTTGATCTTGAAGCCGTCCGGCTTCATCGTCAGCGTTTCCTTCAGATGCATCTGGTAGCGCTGGTGATCGATCAGCTTGAAGCGCTGGAGGATCATGCCGAGTGCGAGCGCGGCCTCGTGCATGGCGAAGCCGCGGCCGATGCAGGCGCGCTGGCCGTTGCCGAACGGCTTCCAGGCATTGATCGGCCGTTTGGCTTCCGCCTCCCGGCTGAAATTCTCCGGATCGAACGCGTCCGGGTTCGGGCCCCAGACCGAGGGATCACGATGCAGCGCGGTCACCAGGATGGTCGTGAACGTACCCTTCCGAAGCTTGTACTTGCCGCCGCCGATGGTCTCGTCGTTCAGCGGCGAGATGCCATAGGCCGGCGCCGGCGGCCATAGCCGCAGCGCCTCCTTCAGGATCTGCGTGATGTAGGTGAGCTGCGTGACCTGTTGATAGGTCGGCCGCACGTCGACATTGGGACCGAGGACGCGATCGACCTCGTCATAGGCTTTCTTGAGAATGTCGGGGTGCTTGAGTAACGCATACAGCGTGCAGGACAACAGGCCGCTGGTGGTTTCGTGGCCTGCGATCAGGAACGTGTTGATCTGGTAGCGGATGTTGACGTCGTCGAGCTGCTCGCCGGTCGAGCGATCGACGCCGGTCATCATCGCCGCAAGCATATCCTTCTTGTCGTCGGTCGCATCGCCTCCCTTGCGGCGCTCCGCAATGATCTCGTCGACCATCTTGTTCATGAAGGCGACGTCTTCAGCCATGGTCTTGCGCCGCTTCTGCATCCAGAGCTGCTCGAGCGGCAGGCCACGCGTCATCATGATGGTTTCGAGCGAGCGCACCAGCGACTCGACGAAAGGATGGTAATCGCGCCGGTAGAACGAATTGAAGCGGTAGTCGAAGCCGCACAGCCCGATCGTGTCCAGCGTCAGTGCCGTCATGTCGTGGACGACGTCGATCTCGTCGTCGGCGTTGAGCCGTTCCCATTTGCCGACGAGCTGCTCGGCGATGTCGACCATGCTCGGGTGATAGGATTGCATCGCGCGGTTGCCGAAAGGCTGGAGCAGGATGTTGTGCGCCTTGCTCCAGTTCGGCTCCCTGGTGTCGGCCGTGAACAGGCCGTCGCCGCCGACCGCGCGCACCCGCCGCAGCGCACCGCGCACCGTCTTGTCGAATCGCTTCTCGTCGGAGAGCTCGTCGACGAGATCGTGGCCGGAGACGACCACGATCGGCGAGCCCATCATGTCGAGCCAGAAGATCGGCCCCAGCTCCTTGGCAAGCCGGGTCAGATGCTGCACCGGCGCGGCCGAATCCAGTGACAGCATGTTGCCGACCACCGGCTTGGTCGGCGGCTGCGGTATCGGATCCAGACGGTTCTTGGATGACATCGAAATGTAGTCCCCCTGCCTCAGTGTCGTCATTGCGAGCGAAGCGAAGCAATCCAGAAATTTGTCGGCGAAGGCAGCCTGGATTGCTTCGTCGCTTCGCTCCTCGCAATGACGAGTTCGCAATGGTCAGCTAGCCAAACCGCCTTCTACGCCATTCGATCAGCTTCGCGCTGACCTCCTCCGGCTTCTCCTGCTGCGTCCAATGGCCGCTGTCTTTCACAAGATATTTCTCGAGATCAGATATCAGCGTCTCCATGCCGTCGGCCGCCGACGGCGGCAGCACGGCATCGTTCTCCGCCATGATCATCAATGACGGCACGTGCACGTGATGGTCCAGGCCTTTCGCGCGCTCCCAATTGCGGGTGAAGTTGCGATACCAGTTGATGCCGCCGGTGAAGCCGGTTTTCGTGAACGTATCGACGAACACCTTCTTCTCGTCGGCCGACAGGATCGGCGTACGCGGATCGTGCTTTGCATCGTAGGCCGCGATCATCTGCGGGAACGCCAGATTGGTCTTTGACGAGGCGCCGACACCAGCGATCGGCGGCTCCTCCGGTTTCGCCGCCGGCCGCGCCAGCGGCTTGCGCATGAACGCGTCGAACGTCTGCTCGACGCGGCTGCCGAATATCCTGTCCGGCTCACGCGCGGGATCCTGGAATTGGACGATATACATCTGATCGCCGAAGCGTTGGCGGAACAGCGCGATCGGATCGATCGGCGCGCGGTCCCAATGCGGCGTGTTGACGCCGACCACACCGGCGACGCGCGAAGGATGCCGCAGCGGCATCTGCCAGACGACGAATCCGCCCCAGTCGTGGCCGACAAAGATCGCCTTGTCGATCCCGAGATGATCGAGCAGCCCGACGAGATCGCCGGTCAAATGCTCCATGTCATAAGCCTCGACCGGCTCTGGCCGGTCGGTCGCGCCGTAGCCGCGCTGGTCCGGCGCGATCACACGGATGCCGGCCTCGCTCAGCGCCTTGATCTGATGGCGCCAGGAAAATGCGAGTTCGGGCCAGCCATGGCACAGCACCATCGGCGGCTTGTCCGTGACAGGGCCCGCCTCGTAGTAGCCCATGCGGATTCCGTTCGTCTGCGCGAACTTGAGCGGTGGCATTTCAATCATCGGAACATTCCTACTCGGCGGCGCCCTTGATGTCCGCCGCGGGCGAAGCATAGGCAGCCTCCAGCGCGGCAAACTCCTCCGGCAGCATGTCGCACATCACCTGCACGTGCGGAATGATGTTGGCGCCGACGATGAAGCCGAAATCGAGCTGGTCGCGATAGCTCTGCACGGTGATGTTGAGCGCCTGTCCGTGCGTCGAAATCGACACCGGGAAGATGTGCAACAGCTCCGCGCCCGCGGCGTAGAGCGTCTGCCGCGGCCCCGGCACGTTGGACACCGTGATGTTCGCAGCCGGCGGCAGCACATTCGACAAATCGGAGCGGCTGTAGAGCAGCGCCATGATCTGGACGATGATCGGCGCGCCCAGCATCGAGATGTTGGAGACCTGCGGCATCAGCGCCCGCAGCGGATGCGACATCTCCTTGGACTTGGTCGATTGCGCGATGATGGCTTCCAGGCGCGCCTTGGGATCGTCGATGTTGGTCGCGATCGAACAGATCATCCCGAACACTTGGTTGTTGGCTTCGGTGTTGCCTTCCTCGCGCAGCGAGATCGGCACGGCAGCGGTCAAGGACTTCGCCGGCAGCGTTCCGTGTTGCAGGAGGTAGCGCCGGACCACACCGGAGGCGAGCGCCAGCACGACGTCGTTGAGCTTGCCGCCGGCCTGCTTGGCCAGCGCCTTGGATCGCGACAGCGAGATCGAGACGCCGGCGAAGCTGCGCTCGGACGAGATCGATTTGTTGAGCATGGTCGGCGGCGACACCATGCTGGCGAGGCTCTCGCGCGATTTTGGATCGGATATCTTGCCGAGCACGTCCGAGACGCTCTTGACCATGGTCGGGATGTTGCCGGCAAAGCGCACGGCGCTCTCGATCTGGTACATCGCATTGTCGAACAGGATCGAACCGATGTCGCTCTTGCCGGTGCGCGGCAGTTGCAGGTTCTTCGCGGCCGCCGATGCATCGAGCGGCTGGGTGAAAAGCTGCTGGTAGGAATCGACCAGGTTCGCTGCGATGTCGCGCGGCTCCTGCCCGGGCTTCGCGCCCGCGATCGGCGGATCGACCTTCCGCGGGATCGGCGAGATATCGTAGATCATGTTGGTCAGCGCCGCACCGGCGCCGCCGTCGATGGCGGCATGATGCATCTTCGAATAAAGCCCGACCTCGTTGTTCTTCATGCCCTCGAACACGTAGAACTCCCAGAGCGGGCGGGCGCGGTTCAACAGCTTGGCGTGCATCCAGCCCACGATGCGTTCGAGCGTGGCGCGGTCGCGCGGCTGCGGCAGGCTGGCGCGGAAGATGTGACGGTCGATGTCGAACTGATCGTCCTCCACCCAGGAGGGATGATCGATGTCGAGCGGCGCCTTCTCCAATCGCGCTTTGAGGATCGGCGCGATGTGCAGACGCGAGACGATCATCGCCTTGAAATCTTCGAAGAAGTCGCCCTTGTAGTCGTCCGGCAGGCGAAAGATCGCCATGCTTCCGACATGCATCGGCATTTCCGGCGTTTCCAGATAGAGAAACGACGCGTCCAGCGACGACAGCTTCTTACCGTCAGCCATAGTTCCCTCCCGAGTATTTGACGGGCACCTTAGGCGGCGCTTCTCGTCAGGCCGATACTGCCTGTTCCGGCGGGGCATATGCAATGGCAAACGGCCCTGCCCGGTCAAATGGCCAGAACTCCCCCTCCGGTTGCGCAAGGCGGTCCGCGACGGCCCACAGCGCTGCAGGGTTCACCCCAAGCCCGATGTGGCTCGCCAGGTGCACCTCGATGTTCTCGGCACGGTCGGAGGGACGCAGCAGGCAAGTCCGCCAGTTCACGATGCCGTCGGCGCGCGAATAGATCGACGTCGCCGGCACCGGAAGATCGCCGGCGATCGCTTCGCGCAGCTCGGCGAAATCCTCCACTCGCTCGCCGGACATCATCTCGTAGAGCCGCGTCGCATTGGTCGCCCGTATGTCATTGGCAAAAGGGCTGCCGAGCGTGATGACGTTGCGGACCATGTCGGGCGCCTGGAGCGCGAGATCGCGCGCATAGACGCCGCCGAGACTCCATCCGACCAGGCTGACCTTGCGTCCGCTCGCAGCATGGATTTCGGCGAGACGGGCGCGCAACGAATCCCGCATCCGTCCGAGCCCGCCGAAATTACGGCCCATTCGCCAGGCATGTGCCTCATAGCCGAGCTCGCTGAGATAACGCCGCATCGGCGCCATCGAGAGGTCGCTGGCGAGAAAGCCAGGCAGCGCCAGCACCGGATGGCCATCGCCTTTGGGCGCCCGCATCAGGACCGGCGACAGCAGCAGGCTGGCGTTGAGTTCGAGCAACCCACGGGCTTCGGCGAGCAGCAAGGCAAGGCCGGGCGGACGAAGCCGGCCCGAGGTCTGCGGCCCGTCCGGACCGGGCGGCATTATTTCTTCTTGTCGCCGCTGCGCGTGCCGCCGAGGCCGGCCATGGTGACGAACATGTCCTGAAACCGCTCGGCAAGCTTGGGATCGAAGGTGAACCAGCTCTGGATCAGCGACTCCGGCGAGACCTTGTCGATGTTGCTCAAGACCTGCTGCTGCAGCTTATCCATCACCGCCGTCTGCATCGGTGCCAGATCGGGCAATCCGATGAACTGACGGGCTTCGAGGGGGGTGCAGTCGATTTCGATATTAACTTTCATGTCCCCTCCAGATGAGATTCGAGCGGCCTGCCGCAGTATCGCCGCGAGACGGTGTGCAACGCAAGCGACCTGAGGCCGGCGGCGGCCTCCGGCTTCGTCGATCGGCGGATATGGTCAATCAAAATTGCCCGCCCGCGCCCATCCACCCCTCAATGCCGGTCACCATTGCTGCACAGCGGTGCAACTTGGCGCGTTCCTTGCTGGAATGGCGCTTGCACGGGTCGAGAAGTCTGGGCAACATGGATTGGGACGCCCGCCGAACAATCAAAAATCACGGCGCGGCAGAGTTGAGAGGGTCAAGAATGTCAGTCGGTCGAACTCTGTTTGCGGCGACGCTCGCCGGTATGCTTGCGTTGACGATGTCGCCCGCGTCGAGCCAGACGCTACGCTATGCCAACCAGGGCGACCTGAAGTCGCTTGATCCCTACTCGCTGAACGAGTCCACCACCCACGCCCATCTCGGTCACGTCTATCAGGGCCTCACCGCGCGGGACAAGGACCTCAAGATCATCCCGGCGCTGGCGGAGAGCTGGGAAACTCCGGAGCCGACCCGGTGGCGCTTCCATTTGCGCAAGGGCGTCAAATTCCACAACGGCGACCCCTTCACCGCCGACGACGTGCTGTTCTCCGCCGATCGCGTCCGCAACAAGAACTCGAACATGCAGACCCGGCTGGCGCCCAACGTCAAGGTCGTCAAGGTCGACGACTACACGGTCGATTTCGTCCTGCCCTCGCCCAATCCCATCCTGCATTCGTCGTGGGATGTCTGGTACATCATGGACAAGAAATGGGCTGAGGAGAACAAAGCGGTCGAGCCGACGCCGGTGTCCGCGACCTCTCCGAGCTATGCCTCGCTTCACGAGAACGGCACCGGCCCCTTCATCATCGAGAGCCATCAGCCTGGTGTGAAGACCGTGTTCAAGGCCAATCCCAACTACTGGGGCAAGATGGAAGGTAACCTGAAGGAGATCATCTTCACCCCGATCTCGTCCGATGCCACCCGCGTCGCCGCGCTGCTCTCGGGCGAAGTGGACGTCATCGAGCCGGTGCCGATCCAGGACATCTCCCGCGTCGATGCAAGCCCGAATGCCCAGGTGCTGAAGGCCCCTGAGTTGCGCACCATCTTCATCGGATTCGATCAGACGCGTGACGAGCTGCTCTACTCCAACATCAAGGGCAAGAACCCGTTCAAGGACGTCAAGGTCCGCGAAGCCTTCTACAAAGCCATCGACATCGAGCTGATCAAGACGCGGGTGATGCGCGGGCTGTCGACGCCCTCGGCGCTGATGATCGCTCCGGAATTGTTCGCGCTGTCCAAGGAGTTCACCCGGCCGAAGTTCGATCCAGATGGTGCCAAGAAGCTCCTGGCCGAGGCCGGGTACCCCGAAGGCTTCGAGGTCACCATGGACTGCCCGAACGATCGGTACGTCAACGACGCCGCGATCTGCCAGGCCGTCGTGGGCATGCTTGCCCGCATCGGCGTCAAGATCAATCTGCTGGCGCAGCCCAAGGCGCAATACTTCGCCAAGGTGTTGAAGCAGGGCGGCTATCAGACCTCGTTCTACATGCTGGGCTGGACGCCGAGCACGATGGACTCCCATAACGTGCTCTACGACATCATGGGCTGTCGCGACGATGCGAAATCATCGCGCGGCGAGGCCAATCTCGGCGGCTATTGCAACAAGGAATTCGACGCCATCACCGACAAGGTGCTGGTCGAAACCGACACCACCAAGCGCAATCAGCTGATCAAGCAAGCGTATGAGATCAGCATCAAGGACTGGGCTTATATTCCGCTGCACCAGCAGGCGCTGGCCTGGGGCGTATCGAAAAAGGTCAACCTGCCGCAGCGCGCCGACAATCTGGTCATGTTCCACTGGGCGACCAAGAAGGAATAGCGTCAGTTGAACACAAGGTCCCGGCAGCGTCAGGCTACCGGGACCTTTCCTTTTTCGGCTGACAAAGACGTCCGCCGGACGCACACTCAAGGAAAGTGGAAGGCATGCTCGCTTTCACTCTTCGCCGGGCCGTTCAGGCCATCGGCGTCATGTTCGCCGTCGGCATCATCGCGTTCTCGATGTTCCGCTTCGCCGGCGACCCTATCAACCAGATCGTCTCGCTCGATACGCCGGCGGCCGAACGCGCAGCCGTGCGCAAGTCGCTAGGGCTCGATGATCCCGTGCCGGTGCAGTTCGTGCGCTATTTCGCAGATGCCGCGCAATTCAAGTTCGGCGTCTCCTATCAGTTCCGCCAGCCGGTCTCGACGCTGTTGATGGAGCGTATGCCCGCAACGCTGGAACTCGCGATCTGCGCGACCGTATTTGCAATGGTCTCCGGCATCCTGATGGGCGTCTATTCGGCGCTCAGGCGCGACACCCTGCTCGCCAAATTATTCCAGGCGGTTTCGCTGATCGGCATCTCGCTGCCGACTTTCCTGATCGGCATCCTTCTGATCTACCTGTTCGCGGTGACGTTGGGCTGGTTACCCTCGTTCGGCCGCGGCGAAGTCGTCAAGCTCGGCTGGTGGACCACGGGCCTGCTCACATTGTCGGGCCTGAAGGCGCTGATCATGCCCTCGATCACGCTCGGCCTGTTCCAGATGACCCTGATCATGCGGCTGGTGCGCGCGGAGATGCTGGAAGTGCTTCGGACCGACTATATCCGCTTCGCCCGCGCCCGCGGGCTGACAACCCGTGCCATTCATTTCGGCCACGCGCTGAAGAACACGCTGATTCCCGTGATCACGGTGGCAGGACTTCAGTTTGGCTCGGTTATTGCATTTTCGATCATCACCGAAACCGTGTTCCAATGGCCCGGCATGGGACTTCTGTTCGTGCAGGCCGTGCAAAACGTCGATATCCCGATTATGGCTGCCTACCTGCTGATGGTCTCGCTGATTTTCGTCACCATCAATCTGGTGGTCGACATCCTCTACACCGTCGTCGATCCGCGCCTGCGCGCGACCGTCGGCCGCGCCACATAAGGCAGCCTGTATGTCCGAAGTGGTCGCCTCCAATCCCGACAAGCCGAGCACGCTGCCGACGCATGCCGCCCGCAGCTGGTTCAGCCGCGCACTCGACAGCGACGTCTTCTACTCGTTTCGCCGATCCAAGCTGACCATGGTCGCGGCAGCCATTACCGTGCTGTTCTTCCTGCTCGCGATCTTTGCCTCCGCGCTCGCGGTGCAGGACCCGTTCGATCCGGCACAGCTCCAATTGATGAATTCCAGGATCTCACCGCTGTGGACCGCTGAGGGGCAGAGCCCGTTCCTGCTCGGCACCGACGAGCAGGGCCGCGATGTGTTCTCCGCCATTCTCTACGGGCTGCGCATCTCGCTCGCTGTCGGCGTGGCCGGCGTGATCTTCGCGGGCGCGCTCGGCATCGCGCTTGGCTTGGTCGCCGGCTATTTCGGCGGCGCGGTGGACGGCGTGATCATGCGGATCGCCGACGTGCAACTCACTTTCCCCGCCATCCTGATCGCGCTGCTGGTCAACGGCATCGCGAAATCGATTCTCGGCAACCGGCTGGATGCAACCAGCATGCTGATCGTGCTGGTGATCTCGATCGGCCTGAGTTTCTGGGTCGGGTATGCCCGGACGGTGCGCGGTTCCGTGATGGTCGAGAAGAACAAGGACTACGTGGCCGCCGCGCAATTGATCGGCCTTCCCGCACCAAAGATCATGTTCCGCCATGTGCTGCCAAACACGATGGGTCCGATCCTGGTCATCGCGACGATCAACCTCGCGCTCGCCATCATCACCGAGGCGACGCTGTCTTTCCTCGGCGTCGGCCTGCCCGACACAATGCCCTCGCTCGGCACGTTGATCCGCATCGGCAACAACTACCTGTTCGCGGGCGAATGGTGGATCGTGGCCTTCCCCGGTATCGCGCTCGCCGCCCTGATCCTGTCGATCAACCTGCTCGGCGACTGGCTGCGCGACGCGCTCAACCCGAAGCTTCGATGAGCAAAATTTCAAAGAGCGAAATCTGGATGAGCAAAACTTGGATGAGCGAAACTTGGATGAGAGCGTCTCGCTCATGACCGACCCCATCCTCTCCGTGCGTAATCTTCAGGTCGAGTTCGCTTCCCGCCGCGGCACGCTGCGCGCCATCGACGGTGTCTCCTTCGACATCGCCAAGGGCGAGGTCCTCGGCGTGGTCGGCGAATCCGGCGCCGGCAAGTCCGTCACGGGTCTGGCCGTGATCGGCCTGATCGATCCGCCCGGCCGCATCGCGGGCGGCGAGATTCGTCTTGCTGGCCTGCGCATCGACAATTTGCCGGCGGAGGAGCTGCGCCGTATCCGGGGAAAACGGATCGGCATGATCTTCCAGGATCCGCTGACATCGCTCAATCCGCTCTACCGCGTCGGCGATCAGCTGATCGAGACGATCAGAACCCATCTGAACCTGTCCGAGACCGCCGCGCGCCGCCGCGCCATCGACCTGCTCGCCGAAGTCGGAATCCCCGCACCCGAAAAGCGCATTGACGGCTATCCCCACGAATTCTCCGGTGGTATGCGCCAGCGCGTGGTCATTGCGCTCGCGATCTGTGCCGAGCCGGAGCTGATCATCGCGGACGAGCCGACCACCGCACTCGACGTCTCCGTACAGGCGCAGATCATCTCGCTGATCAAGCGACTCGGACGCGACCACGGCACCGCCGTGATGCTGGTGACCCACGACATGGGCGTCATCGCGGAGGCGTCCGACCGCGTCGCGGTGATGTATGCCGGCCGCGTCGCCGAGATCGGTCCGGTGCAGGACGTCGTCAGGAACCCGCTGCACCCTTATGCCAAGGGCCTGATGGGCGCGATCCCGACCCTTGCCGGCGACGACAAGCGTCTGGTGCAGATCCCCGGCTCCATGCCGCGCCTGTCGGCGATCCCACGCGGCTGTTCGTTCAATCCGCGCTGCGCATTCGCATTCGACCGATGCCGCGTGGAGAGGCCGGGGCCGCTACCGCGCGGCACGCAATCCGTC
Organism: Bradyrhizobium sp. MV1.5; assembly: GCF_055807615.1. NCBI lineage: Bacteria > Pseudomonadati > Pseudomonadota > Alphaproteobacteria > Hyphomicrobiales > Nitrobacteraceae > Bradyrhizobium > Bradyrhizobium sp. MV1.5. The sequence goes on from NZ_JBVVPL010000042.1 coordinate 44,457, forward strand.
GCGTGCCACCTCTATGACAGCGTGCCGGCGGAGAGCGCGGCATGAGCACTTCCTTCGTCCAGGCCACAAATCTTCGGCGCGTCTTCGACGTCTCGAAACCCTGGCTCAACCGCGTGCTCGAGGGCGGCCATCTCGAATACCTCAAAGCCGTCGACGGCGTCACCTTCGACATCAGGAAGGGCGAGACCTTCGCGCTGGTCGGCGAGTCCGGCTCGGGCAAGACTACGGTCGCACGGATGGTCGTCGGCCTGCTGCCGCCGAGCTCCGGCGACGTCCTGATCGACGGCGTCTCGATGACCGACCCGAGGCAGGCACCGGCACGCCGAAAGCTCCGCCGCCGCATCCAGATGATCTTCCAGGATCCTTATGCGAGCCTGAACCCACGCTTCCGGGTCGACGCCATCATCTCCGAGCCGATCCGCGCTTTCGACCTGATCGAGGGCGAGCGCGACATCCAGGCGCGCGTAGGAGAGCTTCTCACCCTGGTCGGCCTGCATCCCGACGACAGGTTGAAATTTCCGCACGAATTCTCGGGCGGCCAACGTCAGCGCATCGCGATCGCTCGCGCGCTCGCCTCCGACGCAGAGTTCATTGTCTGCGACGAGCCGACCTCCGCGCTCGACGTCTCCGTGCAGGCGCAAATCCTGAACCTGATGCGCGACCTCCAGGACAAGTTCGGCCTGACCTACATGTTCATCAGCCACAACCTCGCCGTGGTCCGCCACATGGCGAGCCGCGTCGGCGTGATGTATCTCGGCCGCATCGTCGAGATCGCGGAAGGACGCGAGCTGTTTGCTCGTCCTCGCATGCCCTACACCAAGATGCTGCTCGGCGCCGTGCCCGATCTTGCCATGAGCGGCCGCCAGCGCATTCCCGTGAAGGGCGAGATCCCGAACCCGATCAATCCGCCGCCTGGGTGCGCCTTCAATCCGCGCTGCCCGCTGGCGTTCGATCTCTGCCGCAAGGAAGCACCTGAATTGATCGATGGCGTCGCCTGCCATGCGGTCAACACCGCGCCGGTACCGGCGTGACGCGCGCGTGCCATGCAGCCTGCGCATTTGGCGGCGGCCTGGCCCTGTGATCAATTGCGCGCGCCGCAAATGAGGTAGTCCATGGCCAGCATCGTCAATCCCGATCCCTTCACGACACGCCCCGAGATCGAAGGCACCTTCGGCGTCGTCGCGACCACGCACTGGATCGCGACCGCTATCGGCATGGCCATCCTGGAAAAGGGCGGCAATGCCTTTGACGCCGGCGTCGCCACCGCTTTCACGCTCCAGGTGGTCGAGCCGCATCTGAACGGCCCAGGCGGCGACGTTCCGATCATCGTGCACGACGTGAAGCGCGGCCGCACCGAGGTGATCTGCGGCCAGGGTCCGGCACCGGCCCGCGCCACCATCGCGCATTACAAGAGCGAAGGCCTCGACATGGTGCCCGGCACCGGCCTGCTCGCGGCCTGCGTCCCCGGCACCTTCGAATCCTGGATGATGCTGCTGCGTGACTACGGCACGATGCGCGTGCGCGACGTGCTGGAGCCGGCGATCTCCTATGCGCGCGACGGCTATCCGCTGGTCGAGCGCGCCTGCGCCACGATCCAGACCGTCGAGCAATTATTCCGCAAGCACTGGCCGACATCAGCCGCCGTCTATCTGCCGAACGACGAAGTGCCAAAGCCCGGCACGCTCTTCACCAACAAGACGCTTGCAGCGACCTACGCACGAATCCTGAGCGAGGCCGAAAGCGGTGGCGGCGGCCGCGATGCCGAGATCGAGCGCGCGCGAAAGGCGTGGTCGCAGGGCTTCGTCGCGGAAGCCATCGACAAATTCTGCCGGACGCAGGAGGTGATGGACGTCAGCGGCTCGCCGCACCGCGGCGTGCTGTCGGCCGATGACATGGCGCGCTGGCAACCGACGGTCGAGGCCCCGCTCACCTACGATTATGGCCGCTACACTGTCTGCAAGGCCGGGGTCTGGAGCCAGGGTCCGGTGACGCTGCAGCAGCTCGCGCTGCTGAAGGGCTTTGCGCTCGATGGGCTGGACCCGACCGGGCCTGAATTCATCCATCTCCAGATCGAATGCGCCAAGCTCGCCTTCGCCGACCGCGAGAAATTCTACGGCGATCCTGAGTTCAGCGAGATCCCGATCGGAACGCTGCTGTCGGATGCCTACAACAACGAGCGCCGCAAGCTCGTCACCGACAAGGCCTCGCTCGATCTCCGGCCCGGTGCGATCGAGGGCTTTGGCGGCGTGGTCAAGCTGCGCCGCGCCGAGGGCCAGCGCGAGGCTGTCGGCGCGCTCGGCGCCGGTGAACCGACGGTGGGCCGTTTCGGCGAGGTGCGCGGCGACACCGTGCATTTCGACATCATCGACAAGGCCGGCAACATGGTGTCCTCGACACCATCAGGCGGCTGGCTGCAATCATCGCCGATCATCCCCGAGCTCGGCTTCTGCCTCGGCAGCCGCGCGCAGATGTTCGATCTGGAGGAGAACCAACCGAGTTCGCTCGCGCCCGGCAAGCGGCCACGCACCACTTTGTCGCCGACCATGGCGCTGCGCGATGGCGAACCCTATCTCGCCTGGGGCTCGCCCGGCGGCGACCAGCAGGACCAGTGGATCACGCAGTTTTTCCTGCGGCACGTCCATTGCAATCTGAATCTTCAGGAAGCCATCGACGCCCCGGCCTGGCACTCCGAGCATTTCCCGATCTCGTTCTGGCCCCGCACCGCGCGCCCCGGCGTGCTCGTGGTCGAGAACCGCGTGCCGAAGGCGACGATCGCGAATCTTCGCGAACGCGGACATATCGTCGAGGTCGGACCCGATTGGTCGGAAGGCCGCCTCACCGCGGCCTCGCGCGTCGGAGCCCGCCGCCGCGCCGCCGCCAATCCGCGCGGCATGCAAGGCTACGCCGCAGGGCGCTGAAGGCAGCACATGACCTGGTCGATCATCGCGCGCGATTCTGCTACCGGCCAGTTCGGCATCGCCGTTGCTACGCGCTTCTTCGCCGTCGGCGCGCGTGTCCCCTACATCGCGGCGGGACTTGGCGCCATTGCGACGCAGGCTTTCGTCAATCCGTATTACGGCATCGACGGCGTCAAGCTGCTGCGTGAAGGTCTCAACGCGCACGACGTGCTGGCTACCCTGCTCGCGACCGACGATGGCCGCGACAGCCGCCAGATCCACATCATGGACGCCAGTGGCGCGATTGCCGCGCATACCGGGGGCGACTGCGTGGATTGGTGCGGGCACATTGCGGGCAGCGACTTCTCGATCGCCGGCAACATGCTCGCGGGCGCCGATGTGCTCGACGAGACCGCAAAAACCTATATCGCCAATGACAGCCTGCCCTTCCCGCGCCGGCTGCTCGCCGCGATGCGCGCTGGCGAAGCCGCCGGCGGCGACAAGCGCGGCAAGCAGTCCGCCGCGCTCCTGATCCACGGCGAGGAGGAATGGCCGGCATTGGACCTGCGCGCCGACGATCATCCCGATCCGCTCGGTGAGCTCGAGCGGCTCGAGCGCGTCAGCCACGAGCTCTGGGTCCACTTCCGCGCTTCCATGCCGACGCGGCAGAACCCGGCCGGCAACACCGATCGCAGCGTCATCGACGCCAGCATCGCCGCAGCGCGCGTAAACCGATCATGAACCCGAGCCCCCTTATCGAGATCAGCGATCTGCGCATTCGCTTTCACGGCGACGACGGCCGCGTCACCCACGCGGTCGACGGCGTCGATCTCAGCGTCGCCAATGGCGCGACGCTCGGCCTCGTTGGTGAATCCGGCTGCGGCAAGAGCGTGACGTCGCTGGCGATCATGGGCCTGCTGCCGAAGCAGAGCGCGGAGATCTCCGGCGCGATCCGCTTCGACGGTTTCGACCTGCTTAGGACGTCCGACCAAACGTTGCGCGACCTTCGCGGCAACCGGCTCGCGATGATCTTCCAGGAGCCGATGACCTCACTCAATCCGAGCTTCACCATCGGCGATCAGATCGTCGAGACGATTCTGCGCCATCGCGGCGGCTCGCGAAAGAGCGCGCGTGAGCGGGCGATCGAACTCTTGCGTCGCGTCCACATCCCCTCGCCCGAGCGGCGGATCGACGAATATCCGCACAAGCTTTCCGGCGGCATGCGCCAGCGCGTCATGATCGCGATGGCGCTCGCCTGCGACCCGCGGCTGCTGATCGCGGACGAGCCGACCACCGCGCTCGACGTCACCCTGCAGGCGCAGATCCTGGAGCTGATGCGCGAGTTGAAGGCGGCGAGCGGCGCGGCCATCATCCTGATCACCCACGATCTCGGCGTCGTCGCCGAAGTCTGCGACGAGGTCGCAGTGATGTATGCCGGCGAGATCGTCGAGCGCGCGGCGGTGGACGAGTTGTTCGCGGCGCCGCAACATCCCTACACCGTCGGCCTGCTCGGCTCGATCCCGCGGCTCGACCATCGCGCCGAACAGCTCGCCACGATCGAGGGCATGGTGCCGAACATGGCGCAGCCGCCCGCCGGCTGTCGCTTCGCCGCACGCTGCCCCTTCGTGCTGGAGGCCTGCACCAAGGCGCCGCCGCCGCTGGTCGAAGTCAGTCCCGGCCACCTGTCGCGTTGCATCCGCGCGCCGCTCGAACGTCTGGTGTCGTGATGGCGCTGCTCGAGGTCGATGGTCTGGTCAAGCATTTCGTCGCCGAGCGTTCGCTGTTCGGCCGGGCGCTGGCGCATGTCAAAGCCGTTGATGGCGTTTCCTTCTCGCTCGATGCCCGCAAGACGCTGGCGCTGGTCGGCGAATCCGGCTGCGGCAAATCCACCGTCAGCCGCCTGGTGCTGCGGCTGATCGAGCCGGATGCAGGCACAATCCGTTTCGAGGGCCGCGATCTGCTCTCGCTCGACGCCGGCGCGCTGCGCGCCTTTCGCCGCGAGGCCCAGATCATCTTCCAGGATCCCTACGCCTCGCTCAATCCGCGCATGACCGTCGGCCAGATCCTGACCGAGCCGCTGGCGCTGCACAATCTGGTGCCGCCCGCCCGGCGGCGCGAACGCATCGAGGAGATCTTGCGGCTGGTCGGGCTGGAGCCGCGGCTGGCGCGGCGTTATCCGCACGAGTTTTCCGGCGGCCAGCGCCAGCGCATCGCCATCGCCCGCGCGCTCGCAGTCGAGCCGAAACTGATCATCTGCGATGAGCCGGTCTCGGCGCTCGACGTCTCGATCCGCTCGCAGATTCTCAATCTGCTGCGCGAGCTTCAGGACCGGCTCGGGCTGGCCTACATTTTCGTCTCGCACGACCTCGCGGTGGTCAAGCACATCGCCGACCACGTGGCGGTGATGAATCTCGGCCAGATCGTCGAAACGGCGGCGGCGGACGCGCTGTTCGCCGCACCGCGTCATCCCTACAGCCGGGCTCTATTGTCCGCGATCCCGGTGCCTAAACCGCGGGCAAAGCGCAGCCGGATTGTGCTGCAGGGAGAGATCCCCAGCGCGCTCAATCCGCCGCCGGGATGCCGCTTCCACACCCGCTGCCCCTACGTGGTCGACCGTTGCCGCAGCGAAATGCCTCAGCTCGTGCGGGATGGCATCGGACATGCAACGGCGTGCCACCGAACGTCGGAACTGCCGTCGTCCGAGGCGATCGTCCCGACGGACGGCGGCTTCTCCCCGGTTCTCGAAAAATTGGTCGCCGCCTTCAGCGGCGGCCCGGAAGCAGTCCGCGGCAGCGGGGTTAGTCCATTGGGGACGAACCCGGCATAGCCGCAAAACAGAGGTTGAGAGCGATGAGTCCTATGCGTTTGGCACTCCTGGCGTCGGCATTGCTGACGTCGCTCGCAGGCGCGGCCCAGGCCCAGGCCCAGACCACGCTTCGCATCGGCATTGCCGAGGATCCTGACATCCTCGATCCCAGCATCGGCCGCACCTATGTCGGCCGCATCGTGTTCTCTGCCTTCTGCGACAAGCTGTTCGACATCGACGAGAAGCTCAACATCGTGCCGCAGCTCGCGCTGTCGCATGAGACGTCGGCCGACGGCAAGGAGATGACGATCAAGCTCCGGCCCAACGTGAAATTCCACGACGGCGAGCCGCTCGACGCGGAAGCTGCGAAGTTCTCGATCGAGCGCCATATGACGCTGCCGACCTCGTTCCGCAAGTCCGAGCTCGCGAGCGTCGACCATGTCGAAGTCGTAGACCCCCTGACCATCAAGCTGGTGCTCAAGACGCCTTACTCCCCGTTGATCGCCCAGCTGACTGATCGCTCCGGCATGATGGTCTCACCGAAGGCCGCCAAGGAAGCCGGCGACAAGTTCGGCCTGCATCCGGTCTGCGCCGGTCCCTACAAGTTCGTCGAGCGCGTGCAGCAGGACCGCATGGTCTTCGAAAAATTCGCCGACTACTGGAACAAGGACAACATCCATATCGACCGCGTGGTGTTCCTGCCGATCGTGGACGCCACGGTGCGCCTTGCCAACCTGAAGTCCGGCGGGCTCGATCTGATCGAGCGCGTGCTCGCCACCGACATCAAGGATGTGCGTGCAGATTCGCGGCTCGTGCTGTCGACGGCACCCGAGCTCGGCTACTATGGCCTGACCGTCAATATCGGCAACGACAAAGCGAAAGGGCCGCTCAGCCAGTCGGCGAAAGTACGCCAAGCGCTCGATCTGTCGATCGATCGCGAAGCTCTCAATCAAGTCGTCTTCAACGGCGAGTTCACGCCCGGCAACCAGTGGGTCAGCCCGACCCATCCCTATTACCAGAAGGCCTTTCCGGTCCGTGGCCGCGACGTCGCAAAGGCCAAGGCGCTTCTGAAGGAAGCCGGCGTCACCCTGCCGGTGACCGTGGACTACATGATTCCCAAAGGCGCGGAGAACGAAGCGGTCGCCCAGGTGATCCAGTCGATGGCCGCGGAAGCGGGCTTCGACATCAAGATCCGCGCGGTCGAATTCGCGACCACGTTCAAGCAGGCCCAGGCCGGCGAGTTCCAGATCTTCCAGATCAACTGGAGCGGCCGTATCGATCCCGACGGCAACTCCTATATCTTCATGCGCAGCAAGGCACCGCAGAACGATGGCGTCTATTCGAATCCGGAAGCCGACAAGCTGCTGGAAGAAGGAAGGGCGACATCCAACGTCGAGGAGCGCAAGGCGATCTACGCCAAGCTGAACAAGATCCTGCTCGACGACCTGCCGATCATATACATCTATCACCGCACGCTCCTGATCGCGCACACGACCAAGCTCCAGGGCTATAAGCAGGTGCCAGATGGCCTCGTGCGCGTGGTCGGGCTGAAGTTCAAGTGATGCCTCCGGCGGTGAACGCGTGTCCCGGACGCGGCGCAGCGCGCAAGCGCTGCTCCGCAGAGCCGGGACCCATAGCGACGGCACACCATGATAGATGGGTCCCGGTTCAGCAGCGCAACATTGCATGTTGCGCTGCGCCCGGGACACGACGGCCGCCATGCTGAACTTCCTCGCCCGCCGCATTGTGCAGATCGTGCCGACACTGTTCTTCGTGTCGGTGCTGATCTTCTCGCTCCAGCAATTGTTGCCGGGTGATCCGGCGCTGGTGATGGCCGGTGAGGAGCGCGATCCCGCCGTGATCGAGCAGATTCGCCAACAATACCGGCTCGATCAGCCGATTCCCGTGCAGTACGTCTACTGGCTCAAGGGAGTCCTGACCGGCAATTTCGGTGAATCGCTCCGCAACAAGATGCCGGTGCGCGAGCTGATCGCGCAGAAGCTGCCGGTGACGCTCCAGCTCGGCTCGATGGCGATGTTGATCGCGCTCCTGATCGGAATTCCTGCCGGCATCGTCTCCGCCGTGAAGAAGGGCACCGTCTGGGACTACGGCGCGAATTTGTTCGCGTTGTGGGGCATCTCGACGCCGAATTTCTGGCTCGGCATCATGCTCATCTTCCTGTTCTCGATCGAACTCGGCTGGCTGCCGGCGTCCGGCTACGTGCCGCTGACCGAGAACTGGCGTGCGAGCCTCGCCGCGACCATCATGCCGGCCTTCGTGCTTGGCAACGCGATTTCCGCGGTCCTGATGCGGCACACCCGGAGCGCCATGCTCCAGGTGCTGGAAAGCGACTATGTCCGCACCGCGCGCGCCAAGGGATTGTCCGAACGCTCGGTCATCCTCAAGCACGCCATGCGCAACGCACTCACGCCGATCATCACGCTCGGCGCGCTTGAGCTCGGCACGCTATTGTCGGGAGCGGTTCTGACCGAGCAGATCTTCTCCATTCCCGGCTTCGGCAAACTGATCGTGGACGCCGTGTTCAACCGCGACTACGCGGTCGTACAGGGCGTCGTGCTGGTGACGGCGACGGTCTACATCACGCTGAACCTGGTTGCCGATATCGCCTACATCCTCGTCAATCCACGGCTGCGGGGCTAGACACATGATCGATGCCGTCCTGCCCGCTGCTCTCGTCGCGCAAGCTGACGAGCTGGACAGCCCGGCGCGTCGCGCCCGGCGGCGCCTGTTCAAACGCAAGGCCGCAGTGTTCGGACTTGTCATGATCAGTTTGTTCGTCGGCTTCGCGGCTCTCGCGCCGCTCGCCGTGCCCTACGATCCCATCGCGACGAGCTGGAGCCTGGTCCGCAAGCCGCCCACGGCGGCGCACTGGTTCGGCACCGACGAGCTCGGTCGCGACATCCTGAGCCGCGTCGTCTACGGTGCCCGGGCGTCGTTGCTCGCGGGCCTCATCTCGGTCGCGATCGCGCTGGGCGTCGGCGTCCCCCTCGGCCTGCTTGCCGGCTATCGCGGCGGCTTCGTCGATGCACTGATCAGCCGGATGACCGACGCGATGCTGGCCTGCCCATTCCTGATCCTGGCGATCGCGCTCGCCGCATTCCTCGGTCCGAGCCTCGGCAATGCCATGATCGCGATCGGCATCTCGGCAACCCCGATCTTCATCCGCCTGACCCGGGGCCAGGTGCTGAACGTCAAGGCTGAGGACTATGTCGAGGCGGCGCGCGCGCTCGGCAATCCGCCGTGGCGGATCGCGTTCTCGCACATCCTGCCGAACATCCTGCCGGCGCTGCTGGTGCAGGCGACGCTGTCGATTGCGGCCGCCATTATCGCCGAAGCCGCGCTGTCCTTCCTTGGCCTCGGCCAGCAGCCGCCGGCGCCATCCTGGGGCAGCATGCTCAACGCAGCGCAGCGCTTCCTGACCCAGGCGCCCTGGATGGCGATCTGGCCGGGGCTGGCGATCTTCCTCGTGGTGCTGTCGCTGAACCTGCTCGGCGACGGCCTGCGAGACGCGCTCGATCCAAGGCAGCGTTAGAGCGGAATGAGAATAGGTTGAATTAAGCGGCTCCGGGCTCGGTGCACCTCTCCCGCTTGCGAGAGCTTTGCGTAAATCGCGAATCTGCGATTCTCTAAGAGACGTTTGAAGAGGATCTGGGGATGGCATATCGG
>NZ_JBVVPL010000043.1:0-52388 GCF_055807615.1 Bradyrhizobium sp. MV1.5
ACAGCGCCGGGCGAAATCGCTAGGCTTCGTGTTGCAGGCCATTCCGGGCGACGGCAATCCGGCTGTTTCTTAGGAAGGCCGCTGCCTACTTCGCGAAGGAAGCGACATGAAGTTCGGCTTCATCGCGAAGCACCGGAACGTCTGGCCGGTGGCATGCCTATGCGAAGCAATGGGCGTATCGCGGTCGGGCTTCCATGCCTGGCTGGACCGATCTCCCAGCGACAGATCCCGCAGCGACGAAGCGGTCGGCCTAAAGGTGAAGGCAAGCTTCCTTGACAGCGACCGGACCTACGGGGCACGCTAACCCAGCGATGGAGAGCTTCTTCTCTTCGCTGAAGACCGAGGCACCGAGCGCAAAATCTATCGCACCAGGAACGAGCCCAGGGCAGATGTGTTCGACTACATCGAGAGGTTCTACAATCCAACCCGACGTCATTCCACGATCGGATACATCAGCCCCGTTGAGTTCGAACGCAGGTGGATTAGCTTAACCCGGTGTCCATCAAACCGGCAGCAGCTCAAGATGCTTAGGTGCCTCAAGGCTCAGATTGTTCGAAGCGCCCTTCATCCCTGCCTGGTGCGATGAGATTAGCTCGGCAATTGCCGCTAGCTCAATCTCGTCAGCGACTAGCGTACGTTACACATCCGTCGCGAGGCGAAAAGCATGCTCGGCGCTAATACGCCCGATTCCTTCGATTGCCCCGAAGCCTGGGGCTGGCCGACACTCGATGGAAAGAACAAACGCAACGTGCTCTGGTCTCCGGCCAATTTCACCCGCATCGGATCTGTCGTATCTAGCAGCCCCTTAGACGAATGCTGACCTGATCCAACGAGGCCGCCGGCTGGGCCACATGGAACGATTATGTGGCGCCGAAACCGTCGATCTAGACGTTCCCGGGATGCGAACGTCATAACGGCGCGCCCAGTCATTGTGCTCCTGCTATGGCTCGACAGCAACACGCAGACGAAATCCCGATACGGATCGCCGAGCGGTGTGGCTTGGCGCTCATCGCGGCACCAGCGAGACGTCGCTGACATAGCCTGAACATGAGCCCGCGGACGCGCGCACCTGAAATCCGAGTTGTGCAAGTTGGATCGCAACCGCGGCTGCGTATCGCTATCCAGCGGCAGCGGACTCGCACGAGCCCGTGCGGCAGTCTCGAAACCTGGTGTCACGGGGATGATCGGCCAGTGCGAAACCGCTGCAGTTTTTCTCTGTGTGACCGTGCCCTGAAACCTTCGTCGAGCAGCAATGTCGCCCGCAAGGCGGGAGGCTGGCCAAAATTAAACATCTTAGGTCGGCAGTTTGCTGGTGCAGAGTACGTTGCCTTGCCAATATTGCCAGCAGGCTGTCGCACTTGCGACGAATGTCGCAATTGCGACAGAGATCGTTGCGCTGGCTTTAGAGGCGGTGTCAAAATTGCTTGTCATTGTGCGAGATTTCGCGAGCGCATTAGCTGGTACGACACTTGCTAGATCGCTTCAGGTCCCTCCGGAAAGAAGCACATGCACAGCCGCTCCATCAAGCGAGTATCCGACCGGGAGAAAGAGCGCTCTGCAGCCCGTGACGAGAATTATGCTTGTCGCATTCGGTCGAGAACTTCGCAAGCAAGAGGAGCCCGAAGTGGCTCCGAAATCCTCTCAGACAGGTTCGGTCAAACCACGCAGTACTGGCCTGCCTAAGTCGGCGGCGCGAGGCGCCAAATGGACTTATTTAGCTTCGTTGAATGTGCAAAAGACACGCGATCTCTCAAGGCGCTGTTCGATCTGCTTGTGAGCTGTTCGAGCGAACAGGGCTTCAGTCAAGTGGCTTACGGATCACTGACCGACACGGGGCCGACTCGCCTGCCAGAGTATCTCCGAGCGGCGGTGACGGTGAACTTTCCTTCGGATTGGTGCGAGCGCTATTCTGAACGCAGGTACAATGCCATTGACCCCGTGGTTCGGCGGACGACGATGCTATCGGCGCCGTTTCTATGGGATCAACTCGCCGACCAACATCAATTGCAACCGGGCGAAACGCGGGTGTTGAATGAGGCCAGAGAGGCCGGCCTGAAGCATGGCGTGACCGTACCACTGTTTGGACCATTCGGACGGCTATCCGTCGCATCGTTTGCGTCCAACTTCGACGATGCCGACCCTGAGCATCGTCTCAGTCATCTCAACGCATTGGCTTGGCAGTTTCATCATGCGTTTGCAGAGATCGCGCCTTCATCGGAGGAGAGATGCCAAATGCAAGTGGCTCTATCCGAACGAGAGAAGGACTGCCTCCGGTGGGTCGAACAGGGAAAATCATCTTGGGAAATCGGCGTGATTCTGAAGGTTAGCGAGAATACCGTCAACTTTCACCTCAAGAACGCAATGCGAAAGCTAGAGACGAACAGCCGTACCCACTGCGTCGTCAAGGCGATTCGCCTTGGTCTTATTTGAATTGATATATGCGACCCAGGCAAGCGAGCGACATCATTTCTTGATAATAGCTGCGAGCAGCGCGCTCACTCCGATGTCGCCTTAGATGCGGCCGCTGTTGCCATAAATAGGCTGGCAAGTGTGTCGTCCCGATCGTCATTGGTAGACAAACGTATTCTGCCGATGGTGGTTGGTCGTGGGTCGAAAGCGGGAGAGGTTCACACGAACTCCGATAGTCCGACGCGGGTTGACATGAGGGCGGGCCGTTCGCCGCATCCTTGATTGCGTGCGGTCAGAGTGATCTTCAGCGCAAGCGTATTCATTGGCGCGTAGCCCGACCCTTCGAGCCCGTGCTGCTGGCCCGCTCAAGGGTGGGCGCGCATGCAACTGGCCAAGACATGCACGCTGGATGTTCCTCTTGCCCGTCAATCTGGCTGCCCAATCCAGCCGGAAACTTAGTTAAGCGCACGATTCCCCTATTCTGCGGACGCGCTCTTTACGGGTTAGTCCCTGTGAACGTGTGGTCGAGTGGGCACCAGAGCAAAAGAAGCCTGCTCGGGCGCGACGTTGCCAACTCGAACAGCAGATTCGGAAGATACGGGCCTCATCTGCCGGGTTCGTCATCCTCGCGTAAGTGAGGGGGGCGGAGATTGCGACGACTAGCGCAGGGGAACGGCTTTCTCGGGAAGCGCGGTCTCCCGGAATCCTGTTTGCCTCCTGTACACTAGGCCAACAAGTCCAAAAAAAGCCCGGCGGGCCGGGGCTTTCGATTCGCCGATTGAACGATAGATCAATATTTGAGAAGAATAGGACCGCCGAACTTGTAATTGAGCCGTGCAGTCAGAAGATCCAAATCCTGGCGGACGCGAACGTTCCCACCACCCGGTGCGGCGAAGTTCACCGTGGTAGGCTGAATGAATACATGATCGTACTCGAGGCCAGCCGACCAGTTCGGTGAAGCCGTACTCGATGCCGGCTCCCAACGCGCCGCCCCAAAGAACGTGCTCGCTGTTCCAAGCTGCGCGCCCCGTGAGGGTCGAGCTTATCTGAAAGGCGTTGCTCGTGACTGCGGCGCCGCCTTTAGCATAAAGCAGTACGTTGTCGAACGTATAGCCGATCTGCCCCGTTACCAGGCCGAAGGAATCAATCTTGGTCTGATTGACATCCGAAAAGGCGACACTAACATTCGAGCCGGTCAAATCGACCCAGTTTCCCTGGCGTCAAGACCAAGCACGAGCTGGCCCATCTGCCATCGATAGCCGATCTGGCCACCAACGGTCGCGCCGGTCGCATCATGACAGCCCTCGGGCGTGCCGCCATTGAAATCCCAGAATCGAGCTTGAGCCCAAGCCACCGTCCATGCCGATATAGTAACCGCTCCAGTCGTAGATTGCAGCCGCGACAAGCTGCGGAGCTTTGGTGTAGAGAGGCTGGACGGGCTGAGCAGCCAGATCCGCGCCGAATGCGGGCGCCACCGCGCAAAGCGCCACAATGATTCCCATCGCAAGCAACAAGTTCTTCATTGTTACTCTCATGTCTTGAGTGCCCCAAGCCTCGTGCGTTTTAACAACGTCCGCGCCAATTGCTGTAACTGCATCGCAACATTCGCGCCTAAAGGAATGTTCGAGCCGAACGCTGGGTCAGGTTGCGGCATTTCAGGTCATCTCCAACTACGTCCGCAATGCTCGGTCGCGTGCGAAGACAGCGAGCTCAGGTGTGGACGAAAGCGGGGATGCTGATTCAGCGGATGAAGCGTGCCGAAAGCCAGATGACCCCCAGCGAGACCGCAACCGAGAAGAGCAAAGCGCCTTGCAAGGTCTTCGCTTGTATCCTGTGGCGCCATCTAAGGAGCTGCGATGAGCAACCCGTGAAGCGACAACCGCGTACAACAGCTATTACTTCATCGCCATCTGTGAACCGGAAGTGCGCGCTATGCTTGCGAATTTACGCCAGGCGCTCGGTGGGTGAGAGGCACTGTGCCCATACCTCCCATGCCTCATCATCAAAACCGCGCTATTTTCAAGGATTTCGGCGAGCCGCTCGTCAGGCTTCATGATGCATCCGCTGTACTGACTATCGCGGATCGAGTTCTAGGAAGAAAACCGCACCTTCGAAACCTCTCAGTTTAGGTAGGCTACATCAGCGATCGAAATCGGCCAGGAACTATTGGGTCACGCTCAGCGCAACGTTGATCCTGACGCGAGATCAAAGCGACGTCGGGCGAGCGTTCTGGATCTCTCTTCTCGTAGCCTGACACAGCTCTGCAGATCAGTCGTGGAGCAGTCCACGCCCTGATCGTTGCACGAAAGAAACTCGTGATGGGCATCGATGTGGTGTGGTCAGTGGTGCAATCTCCCGACGGCATCGTCCCACCCGGTGCGCAATCGGCGCAACTGTCGTCGCGCGCCGGCTGTTTGCGGGTCGGCAGGCTGCCAGCCGGCCGCATTGAAGTGCAAGGGGGCCGCACCCATCCACTGAGACAGGCCGGAATTGCGATTGTCGCCGTGATGGTGCCGGAGAAGGTGGCGCAGCCACGTTTCCCTCCTACTGACGAGACAATCTGTGATGAGAAAGACGCTGCTCTACGTGCACGAGTGACTTAACCCACGTTAAGCAGAATTCCGCCAGGTGCTAGGCGAAACCGCGAGTTGATTGGACGAGCACAGCCAAATGTCGCGGCAAGCGCTCGATGGAGCGGAGCATGCATCAAGGCAGCTTGGGATGAGCGCTGGCGATACCTACTTCGCTACGAGGATGCTGAGTGCGGCGCGGTTCGCTAGACATGAACATTTTCATTGCAGAGTCGAGCGATGTGTATGCTCGGTCGCGGACCGCCTGCGGCAAATCGGGAGTTGCATCAATTGCAGCGCGCGCGTCGCTCATGATCTTATCCTTTGCGGCAAGAAGCTTTGCGTCTAACATTACGTGAAGCGTCTCTCGAACGTCAGGTGGGATCGAGCTGTCGCCGTCGATCAATTCTCTAAGCTTCCAAAACATACGCTCGACCGCTACCATCGACCCGAGGACTGACATCAGTCTTGGTGACATCATCGGCTATCTCCTTCTACAGCCAGATTCTGGCGAGCATCCCAGCGAAATCAGATTTGTCCCGTTTGACACCGGCGCGCGAGGCGACGCCTGATTAGGCGAATGACCTGGATACATTTGCCACTGCTACGCCCCAGCGGGGGTGAGACGGACGTTTGAGTTATGCTCAAGGGAAACTCGCCAGGTGTCCGAGTTGCGAGCAAAGCATCTCCCTTCCTGTGCTCTAGGCCGTACGCGTGCGGTGGCTCACGTTCAAAACCGAGATGGAGCGTGTCCGCCGCGTTCCATTTGCTACAAGACTTGCTACAGCCGGACTGGAACTCTTGGTGGCACGCGTCCGTGCTCTTTCGTTTGTTCACTCGGATCGCTCTGTTGACGAGACCGAATCGACTGAGTGATCCCGGTCACGCAAGGATGGTCATCCGATGTCCAAGTGCTCGGGGCGCCGACGCGTTTTGTGATTGCGTAGGGCATCGAGATCGAGCCTCGCGGTCTGGCGACGGTGTGTTGGTCGGGCGGCAGGTTGACCTCGATAAATCTTTTGATGTTCCATTGGCTGTCTGGTTGAGCCGAGGTGATATCAACTTGAACGCACAGATCATTTCCATGTGCCGCTTCCGTATGTTGATCCATTCTCTCTTACTGTCCTCGTCACTGCACGGCTATGCTGTGCAAACCGTGCATTTCACCCACCAGCGGCCACCGCGTTTCTCCGCACGCAACTTGCCGCGGCGGATCCGAGAGAGCACGGCTTCAGGGCTTATGTGATTCATAGCCGCGAACCGCTGAACAGTGAGGTAGTCATCATGGAGAGGTGGCGGGGTGCTAATGCCGTGCGCAGCCAGCAGAATGCGTAGCGAAGCCAACTCCGCCAGCACGATCTCGAGCTTACGCGCGATCTCCTCCGTCTGGTCCGAGCGCCGCCGGCACTGCGTCACGACAGGCCCGACCGGGCGATAGGGCACACCTTGAATTCATGTGAAATGCGATTGACGAACTGGCGCGCCAAAGCGGCATCAGCGTGAGCTAACTCACCTGTCCATCCCGGCCACTGTTCGGTCGATACCAACGCCCGCAAAATTAGAGTCAGGGCATTTACTGCCGTAGAGCGTCCTGTTTGGTAATGTAGTCGAACGGATCGCATGCGCGTAATGGCCCGAGCAGCCTGATCGATGCATTCGGCTGCGGTACTCATTGGCCTCGCTGTCGCCATTTATTGCCGGGTCAAGGGCGAAGTTATTGGAACCGCTGTCGGGTCACCGTCAGCGATCTGCCGCTATGAGCTCGGAGTGAATGGCATTTGCGGTGTTGAGGCAGGCATCCAGTGACAGAGATCCGAAGGCGAGCTGGCAAAGGAGATAGTTGGCGCCTGCCTCTTCCAGGTGATCGAGAAGAGTTTGGCGCACCGAAGCGGGCGTTCCGACAACGCACAGTTCACTGTCGATTGCGGCATCCAAGGACAGGGGCAGGTTAGATGGAGGCGGGATGTCATTGAGTTCGTACAGGAACTTAAAGCTTCTGAGCCATGCTTCGTAGGCTGGCGCGGCGAGGGAATGGGCCCCTGCTTCAGTGCTGGCAATCACAACCATGCGGAGCAATGCAAGAAATGGTGCTGAACTGTTGGCGTCACCCTCGGCGTTTTGATGAGCGCGATAGACATCGGTTATCTTGCGAACCGCAGAAGAAGGGCCCATGCACGCGAGATTGGCGCCATTTGCCGCCGCCCAGCGGGCGGAGTCTGGCCGATTTGTCGCAATCCATGTCGGGGGACAAGGACGCTGGTGAGGTGAAAGCGTCAAAGGGACGTCGCTCAGCGCAAAATGCTGCCCTTCGTATGAGAGCGGGCCCCCATTCATCGCGCCAACGAAGATTTGGGAAGCTTCCTCGTAACGGCTCGAGGCCACATCGGCTCCAACGCCAAAATAGCTCAATTCGATCGGCAGAGAGCCGCGACCAAGGCCGATCTCTACCCTGCCGCCGCTCAGGTGATCCAACATGCAGATCTCCTCGAATGCACGCAGCGGGTGGTAGAGGTTGAGCAGCATGACTAAAGGACCGACGCGAAGTCGCCGTGTGCGTTGTATGACGCTTGACAGAAACAAGTTCGGCGACGGACCCAGTCCATGCGGAGTGCAATGATGCTCCGCCAGATGATAGGCATAGAAACCGAGCCGGTCGTAGGCCTCCGCTAGGGTAAGGCGGTCAGCGTATTGCCGGGTGATATCGCGGCCGTCCTCGTCAAGATGATCAAAGATGCCGCAGGTCAGGTTTGAGGGAACAACGTTTGTCACTCAGTTATCTCCTATATAGACAGGACCGGAGTCCGCCGGGTTCGGGAGTCCAAGAGGCGCTCGCAGGCAATGCGCTGTATTATTGCGAAGCCGTTCACAAAGGTCACAATGCGGCGACTGGAGAACAACTGACCGAGGGCTGTGTCGCGAAGCTGCATCATGTGTGGGTCCGGATCGATTACGACGGAGATCTGTGAGATGAGTGGAAGGGACCCCTAGCCACGACATCCCACTTTCCTAAGAACGCTGCCGACGGCCGCAAGAAACGCATCCATCTGACGCTTTGTACCGATGCTAACCCGAATGCACTCTTCGAGGCCGGCATCCGGAAAGAAGGCAACAAGGACTCTCTGGTCTTGCAACGCCGCCTGCCACCATCTGCCACCCTGGCCTACCGGCACACGGGCGAGGAGGAAGTTCGCGTGGGAAGGCGTTACAGAGAACCCAAATTCAGAGAGGGCGGCGGCTACGCGCTGGCGCTCAAGCCTGACGTGGCGATGGTTCTCCTCATAGGCGTCGCGATGCGCAAGGACGCTCATCCCCACGGCGTGAGCGACCACATTCATGTTGAAAACATTCTGCATGTTGCGAAGCCGCCCGATCAGCTCGTGATGGCCGAAACCGAAGCCGACGCGAATGCCAGCGGCCGAATAACTCTTGGAAAATGTGCGCAGGACCAGAAGATTCGAATGGCGCTCAACGAGGCGTAGGCCGTCCTCAGGTGCGAAATCGACGTAAGCTTCGTCCAGTACGATCAATCGGTCAGATCGTGCAACGAGGCGTTCGATCTCAGCGAGCGGAACAAAGGTTCCCGTCGGATTGTTCGGATTGGCCAGCAGAATGAACTTGGCCTGTTTAGCCGCACCGAAAAGCAGCTCGTCCATCGGCAAGCAGTCCGGTTCAGACCAGGAAATTTCAATGAAGCGGGCCCCTTGCAACATGGCAAGCTTGCGATTGAATGAAAAACCCGGCGACATCATTGCAACGTGGTCGCCCGGGGCAAGAAAGGCTCTGTAAATGAGGCTGAGCAGTTCAGACGATCCATTGCCAGCCATGACGCGATCAGTTGCAATGCCATAGGCAGCTGCGGCCGCTTGCCTCAAGCTGACATTGTCGTCTTCTGGATAGCGGTATTGCAGCTCGAGAGCTGCAATTGCGCTTCGCATCACGACGCCTGGCAAGGGAAAGGGGTTCTCGTTCGTGTTTAGTTTCACGCAATTGCTGTCGGTGGTGGGCCGCCCGGACGGTAGAGCATTCAATTCCCGAGCCACCGGCGAGAGCGCGGAAAGGATAGTCTGCAACTTTGCATCCAAAGTGGTGTCTCCGTTTTTGTCGACGAGAGTAGTTGAGGGCGTTCGGCGAGCTACGTGGGTGCGTGCGCTTTGTTCGGACCCGAGAAGCGCGAGGCCCGCGTGAATGTGAGTGTTGGGAGGCGGACTTAGCTCTAAGGGCCGTACCGGATCAGACTCCGTCTCAAGGCCCGAAAGCGATCAGCACGGATCAGGCGTCGCACGGCGTTTTCCGAGCCAATACCTGCTTCCAGGAAAGGGATGGAAGGCCACGTCCCTCGACCGAACAGCGCAGCTAACGATTGGCTCGAACCCGCGCAATCCGCAGACGGACTGCGCGTGACTGACATCGTTTCACGACGTACGTTCGTCGTAGAGACTTCCTGACAGCTCACTCCCGAGAGCGAGCCGGGCATCAATTTCACTGGCTGGAAGAAGACACCGGTCTTCGTCGGCCTTACGAATGTGGATGTGATGCTCACTGCAGTGGTACCAGACGAATGGGAACGTACTCTTCGGGCGGCCCTGCGCGCGCGCACGATAGCTGTGATAGCATTGCTGCGAGGGTGAGAAATGCTGCGACTGCGGCGATTGCGAGGCACGTGAGCAGCGCGTAATCGATATATCGAGGATGGTTCATCATTCGAACGCTTCGTACGGTGTTGGCACGAGCGGTCAGTTCTGCTCTACCGCTTCGACGGTATTGTCGCGCCAGCGGTAAACGATGAAGCCAGGATCGGCATTGTCTCCCTTGGAGTCGAATCTAACAGTGCCAATAGCCGTGTCGATTGACTCGGAGCGGAGGGCCGCAGCGACCCGCATAGCATCGAAGGTGCCGGCCCGTTTGACGGAGTCGGCCCATGCTTGAACCGCGGCATAAGCGTAGAGCGTGTAACCTGCGGCGGTTAGGCTCGAACCCTTGAGCTTGGCGACAGCAGCTGCGCCTGCAGCATTCTTCGTCGGGTCCGGCATAAAGGTAAAGAGCGTGCCGTTCGCGGCCTCGCCGGCAACGGCCCAAAAGTCGGTTGTCATCAGCGGATCATTGGCGATCACGGTCAGACGTGCGCCCGCCTCCGCGGCTTGACGCACGATCAGGCCGATCTCGTTGTAATAGCCGCCGATATAGACGAGCTGGATTCCCTCTCGCTTCAGTCGCGAAACGAGAGCGGTATAACCCTTCTCGCCTGCAACATAGCTTTGTCGAACGGGATGCTCGCCGGCTGCACGAAGGCGCGATTCAACGATATCGGCGATACCCCTGCCTGCTGTGCTCTTGTCGTCGACGACTGCGAGCTTTGCACCTTGGTGATGCCGCGCGATGTATTCGGCGGCAACTCTGCCTTGCTGGTCATCGCGGCCGCAAATCCGAAACAGGGTCGTTAGGCCACGCTCTGTCAGACGGGGATTGGTGGACCCAGGTGACATCTGAATTACCTCGGCTTCGGCGTATATGTCTGAAGCCGGAGTCGACGAAGATGAACAGAAGTGACCAACGACGAGCTTGATCCCGTCACTTGTCAGGCGATTGGCAACAGCGACGGCCTGCTTGGGATCGCATGCATCGTCCGCGATCTTCAATATGAGCCTTGTGTCAGGCAGCAGACCCGAAGCATTTATCGAATCTACAGCTGCGGCCGCTCCATCGCGTATCTGCGCGCCGAGCGCCGCAGTGCTTCCCGTCATTGGACCGGCTATGGCAATGTAAACATCTTCTGCCTTGCCGCTCGAGCTCAGGGCCAAAGAAAGGAGCGCAGCAGCTGCAAGCCTGTGAACGCGAAGGACCGACATGTAGGGCTCCCGATGTCTCGCGCTACGACTTGGTCTGCTTCGCCATCCTGGTATGACGGCGACCAACAATCCGGCGCAATGATGTTTGAGTCGAACTCAGGTTGGGTACGGATGGGCTCAGGTTGTTGCCAGGTTGGGCATAAGCGTCGGGCGGACACGGACGAATGGACGTTCCGAAACTAGTCAGGAGAAGGGGTCTAAGGCTGACAGGACCAATATCGAACATCCCGCCGATACCCGGTACTCGCGCCAATCTTCCGTGCTCGACAGACGTGCGCCGAGGAGACGCTTGGACGGCGCGGGACGATCATCGAGCGACGGGTTCTCGTGGAGAACTCTCACCGAGAACGTCCGTAAGTGGTGCCGGTCATCGGAGTCTCCCTTAATTTAGCCGACGCTCTGTCCGTCGCCCCGCTACTGCGTCGATGCTTTTAGAAGGTACAATGTGACGCTACGTACGAATCAAGTACTTTGAAGCGTGCTCGTGGAGGTTGATTGCCAAAGATCCGCAGAGCGAAACACCAAATAGCGGGACAACGCAGCTTTGGAGGCGAACTGCTAGGCACCAAACGATCCTGGCTCAGACAAGGATCACCATGAGCTCATTGGGTTTGGCGACATTCCAGTGGGAGGGCGCCGCAACGGGTGCGCTCAATTCTTTCCCAGCTGGTCCTCCAACGCGGCGAGGGCGAGATCGAGGTATCGCATGAGGCTCGCATCCCAGCCGGCGAGATTGTGTGGTTCGGTCAATCGCGTCAGCACCTTAAGTATCATCGAGACAGTCGAATCAACTCCTGCGATCTCAGTCAGCAGCGAACGGGCCTGACGCGCGATTGCATTTGCCCGCTCGCAGCACGGAGGCTCGCCCTGGTCCATGCAGCTGCGCAGCTCGTCCCGAATCTTTCGCCACCGATCTTCGCGGCTAGCGTTAGAGGCGCACGTGCAGATGGCAGAGGGGGTACGCTCCTCAATCCGCGACATGGCATCTAGCGTCGCCGGCAGCTCGTCGACACTGACTTCTGTCTCACCTTGCGTCGTCATAGTGCGCAATCGATCCCGTAATAATGTCGCGCGCGCGACTTGAAGCTCAATCCGCTCCAGATGGTTTCGCAACAGGTCCGTGAGAGATGTCCGCCCCTCGATCGCCTTGCGGATCTCAGGAAGCGAGAAGCCGAGCTCACGTAGAGCGCGAATCTGGGAGACGCGTTGTAGGCTTTCCCGATCGTACATGCGGTGACCGCCACAGGTACGTTCCGACACCGTCAATAACCCGGTATGTTCGTAATGATGCAGAGTGCGTACGGTTACACCGGTCGCCTCTGCAAGTTCTCCAATGCGCCATCGGCGCCGTCGTGGTATCGCGTTTGTCATGATCCTCAATTTGCAAGCCTACAACCTGACGTCACGTGAGAATCAAGTTATTTCAATGATCTAGATGATGCGGCTCTTGCAGGCCCCAGAAGGTTAGAGTGCATGCCGGTGCTCAAGCGGCCGAGACAAGTGCAAGCATCAAGTGCGCGAGCGACGCCAATTCGTCCCTCGCTGCGCGTTGCATCACAAGTCCGGCGATCGCCACGCGATTCTCGCTGGTTCGCATGCATGACGGTAAAGACGCGATGGCTTGATCGAACAGCCTTCCCAAGCTCGCGAGATCATCCGGATCGTAGACTCCGCTCGGCTTTTCCAACAGAAACCTCCTTTGATGATTGCACTCGCGCCGCACGTGACGAAGCCGTTTGGCTGTGGTGGGGCAAAAAGGAGACGGAGCGGCGACGTGAGTGAAAGAATGTGACAGGTGCGTCCACGTGATGCCGTTGTGCAACATGGCGTTTGCTTCCTCTGCCCGACAGTGCGCTAGCCCAAAGTGTGTAATATCTCCTCGTCCTGCAGCAGCAGTGGCTATTCTGCGGCCTGATCATCAGGAAAGCGAAAGCATGTGCGTGGCAACCCGCTGAGACACGGCCTCCCGAAACGGCGGCCCCAGACACCGCACTGATCTGACAAGATGGCTTTCTTTCAGTCGCAATCCTTGCTGTGACGTCTATTACCTAGGCGCGCGGTGCTGTTGATTGGGT
Organism: Bradyrhizobium sp. MV1.5; assembly: GCF_055807615.1. Classification (NCBI taxonomy): domain Bacteria; kingdom Pseudomonadati; phylum Pseudomonadota; class Alphaproteobacteria; order Hyphomicrobiales; family Nitrobacteraceae; genus Bradyrhizobium; species Bradyrhizobium sp. MV1.5. The sequence goes on from NZ_JBVVPL010000043.1 coordinate 12,901, forward strand.
TGATTATCGTAGATCAGTCGCACGATCACGTACGCGGCGCGGCGGCCGGCTCGGCGCCTAACAGCTTTTTCGACCGTCGGCTAGCCCTGTTGTGTTGGCACTGTGGGCTCGAAGGCGTCGCTCGCGCGATTGCTACCCAGGTTTTCAGCGCCGGAAGATGATGGCTGCTCTTCAACGACGCAGGTCCGCCGCCGTAAACGTCGGGAGAATGGGGAAGGCGGAGCTCAAGACCAGTCCTGACGACATCATCTCAACGCAGGCGCATCTGAAGCACCTGGCAAAACGTGCTCCCAATTTAAGGACCGGGTCTCGAACAATCGTGCCATATCCGTTGCATGTGGCGGCACTCAAAACGCGTCTACGGCCGCCCCAGGCGCCACGCGCTCACGCCCGGGGAAAGCCCTGGCATAACTAATACAGCAGCGTGTTTAGGCGTGCGCCGGCTCGGTGTCGCGGAGCGCAGTACATCGGACGGCCCTCGGCTGATGTGATCCACCCGAAGTGCAAGGATCGCTGGCGACACTGCCTTTGCAGATCACTTGGCAAGCCTTTGGTAGCCTCGCTATACGGGTCCGCAATAGCAAAGCAGAGATGCTGTAGCTTGGTGGAGGAGTTTAATGCGCGTCTTAAGACCGTGCTCAAGCCAAAGCGACTCCCCAGATCGGGGGGGCAGTGTCTGGCGGATTCGCCGTAAGGATCCCATCGAACATAAGGCTCGACGGCGAGCTGTCGCGGTATTGGCTTGCTCGTCCGGCCGCTCACTCACTCAATTCCAGCCTCTAACGGTATCGCTTTGGCAAGCGCGCTGGACATAGATGCTTCGGGTAAGATAGGCAAATCATCTTGCCGCAGCAAAGGAGCCCTTCGGGGTTAGCGGTGTGAGTCACGCCGCGATCTTTCGAAAAACACGGTTGTTGCGACATCGGAAAGAAGGACCCGGCGCCGATGATCCGATTTGGCTCGGGTGAACATGTCGGCCGAAATAATCGAAAGCTGGAGGAGGAGCAGGCTTGGCGAATGGGAGCGGCGAGCGCTTACGCGGGCGCACCTTGGCACGGTTGCGGTCCTCTCATCATGAACACTCCTCACCGCAACACGCGCGCAGCCGGAAAAGTGCCGCCAGCTGATGTCACTTGATCCGGGTTGATCCTGCGGTCTGCAAGCTTGCAGTTGCACTCGATCGCGCGGCATCGCGCGCATCGAGAGGAAGATAAGCGCCGTCGAGAGAGGAAGTGTTCCGAATTTCCATTGTGACATTGTGCAAAGACACGCAGTCTTCCCCGCCCATCCGGGTTTGCGCGAGCTGGCGGTTGGCTTTGGGGTGCGCGATCGTGGGTGGCGTTTGCGTTCAGCTTTCATACTGATTCGACCTGAACGAGCAGGCAGCGCCTCTGCCGGTCATCAGCCATTTGTATCTAGTGGCGCGCTTCGGGACTAACTCCATCGCTGTTGAAGGCAATGAGATCCACCAGTTCAGGCAAACAGCGATGCGGGTTCGCTACCAGGTGAAGCCTGCAACTTCGATCGCGGGTGCTGGCCTTGAACCTGACGCGGCGTGCGATTCAGAAGCGAGTTTGGTGCTGAGGCCGAACATTGTTCGCCGGACAGGCCACATAATTTTTGCGTACTCTGAAGCTGGCGCATGCACCTGTGATGCGGTCCCGTCCGGATCAGTGGAAAGTCCTTAGCCGCCAAGCGAGCTGTGTGATGCGCAGGATCGTCACGGCACCGCGAGTCAATCGGCTGCGACCCGACCAAACTACGCTTAAGCGCGCTTTTTTTCACTATGCCAAACGTCAACCAGAGGACCGGGGGCTTCGGGCCTGGCGTAAGTCCGGTTAGCGGGAGCAGGCCGCAACCGGCCCGAACAGTCCTAGGACGGGCCGTGACATTGGCTGATCTCGGACGGAGAGACCATCGTGGATGCCTGCTGCAAGAATATGTTGCGCAACCACATGCTTGCAGGATCAGTATTATGAATGGCGGGCCATTGGACGGCCTCTGTGAATGTGAGAAGTCGCAGGGGAGGTTCGACAACCCGCAGCGGCATCGTCTGTGCGAAATGGCTGACCAATCTTGAGGGCATGCTCGCTATACGGTTGGTGCCCAATAACATAGGCGGAATCATGCCAAAACCCTGCACCGCGACCTCGGTGCGTATCTTGAAACCATGCTCGAGCAAGAGCCATTCGTGGAAGGAGGGCCTCAAGGAGCGCCCGAACTGGGCTTCCACGTGCCCGATCGAGATGTATTTCTCGAACGTGAGACGCGAAGCGAGCTGCTTGTTCATGGGGCAGCCCACGCAGACAAAAGTGTCCTCGAACAGAGCCGCCTTCGGATGCGCGCTCGACATGAACATCTGCGGATACATGAGAAAATCGACTTCACCGCGCCGGAGAAGCTCATCAGGTTCCTCTGCGGGCGGCAGCAACTCGAAACTGATTGTTGGTGCTTCCCGCGCGACGCGGTCCACGACCCCTCGAAGAAACACGACAGTCATGAAGTCGGACAGGATGATCCTAAATCGCCGATTCGATTGAGACGGATCGAAGCCGTCTGGAGAAATAATGGAGTGCTGAATGTGAGCGAGAGCCTCGCGAATCGGGGCTGCGAGCGCTTCAGCCCGCGGCGTTGGGACAAGCTTCCGTCCTTTCATGGTGAATAGCTCATCGCGAAAGTAAGTGCGAAGCCGCGCAACGGCGGCACTCATGGCAGGTTGACTGAGGTTGATGCTTCTTGCCGCCGTCGTGAGATTGCCTTGCGTCACCAGGGCGTCGAACGCAACGAGGAGATTCAGATCAAGGCCCTTGAAACGCATAATCCGGAGCGATCCACGCTGTGAATGTGTTCTATCGATATAATCGATTTTACCATTTGTACCGAATGAGGATAGCAAACGATAGTTTAGCGAGATGTCAGATCCATCAGAATGGTTACAAACCGTTGCGCGTCTCAGCCCAGCGCTAGGTATCAATCAAGACGTCTCGATCGAGCGGTCGCAGTTTCGCGCGTGTTGCGCAAGCCATATCGCCGTGAGCTAGAACGATCGGAATCCGCAAAGTTGCGCGGGCGTATACGACGAGCAAACCATCGTATGGCTTCGCCAACCCATTCTATATCCACCGTGTACCGCCGTAGAATTGAGCGAACCCTCAACCAGGCCGTAGATTGCCGTCCGGTCGCACCCCTCCGGTTGCGGGTGCCAAATGTGCCTTGGTCGCATCCGATTGGATTGCGTCCTTGCGACGGTGAAATCGTGCGGAACATGCAAGCGAGGGCGTCCTTGGCGAATCTGATGAAAGTTGCGCGCACGCGCGATGTGGTCGCGATTGTGAATGCAGATCAGTCAGTGCGTGAAGATTTCACGGATATGGTGTTCTCCGCAGGCTGCGTGCCTGAACCCTTCGAGAGCGCAGAGGGGTTCTCGAAATCAGACCGCCGTTCGATCACGTCGTGCTTGATCGCGGACATGCACTCGAGCGCGATGAGTGGCCTCGAGCTCTTCGAGGATCTGGTTGCATCCGGAGGCACGATTCCCACCGTTCTGCTCACAGGCCACTCCGAACACGATGTGAGGCGAGGCCCTGGACTCCAGTTCATGAGCAAGCCTTTCGAAGGTAGCGAACTGCTGCCCTGCGTCAGGAGCCAGATAGCGAAGAGGAATGACGCCCTATGAACATGATCGCGCCCGAATCCACACGAGGTGTTTCGGCGCGCCCTCCAGTCCGTTGGAGGTTGTGCTGGGAGAATGACCTTGAACTTGCTGACCATATTGAATTATCCGACTTCTTCCGGAAGACTTATGGTCCGACCGGGGAATTCAATGCAAAGCCCTTTGAAGGTCATCGAAGCTGGGCCGGCGCAAGGCCTGAAATTCGGGCAATCGGCTACGATGATCGTGGCGTTGCGATTCACATCGCGGCACTACGCCGCTTCATAAAAATTGGTCAGACCGATCTGCTCGTGGCTGAACTCGGATTGTACGGGGTTCGCCCGGATCTGGAGGGGCTTGGAATAACCCACTCGATCCGAGTGATGTATCCCGTATTGCGAGATCTTGGCGTGCCGTTCGGCTTTGGCACGGTCCGAGCTGCCCTGCAGAAACATATTACCAGGCTGCTCGGGCGACAGGGATTGGCGACTGTTCTGCCAGGGCTCCGCGTCCGGTCCGCTCGTCCGGACATCTACCTCACTGTGCCTCCGACGCGTGTGGAGGACGTGGTCGGCCTCGTTCTGCCGATTGCGAGACCCATGAGCGAATGGCCGGCGGGTGACACGATCGAACGGAACGGGCCAGAACTGTGAGGTCCACAAACGACGCGACTGAAGCGCGGAGCGACTACGCCGATGCCGGCGGAGAGCCTTGCGTCTATCTGAGCTTTGATGATGGTCCCAACCCGCTTTGCACGCCGGCTATCCTGGATGTTCTGGCGCAGCATCGGACGCCCGCCACCTTCTGCGTGATCGGTGCATACGCGGCGGCCCAACCGCAGCTGATCCAGCGCATCATTGCAGAAGGGCACGAGGTCGCAAACCACACAATGACGCACCCGGACTTGGCCAAATGCATACCGGATGAGGTGGAATACGAGATCCTCACGACGAATAAGGTCATTGGAATGGCCTGCCCCGGGGCCTCTGTGCGGCACATGCGTGCGCCGTACGGGATCTGGAGCAAGGAGGCCTTCGCCGCCTCGGCGAAGGCCGAACTGGCAGCCCTGCACTGGTCAGTCGACCCGCAAGACTGGTCGCGTCCCGGCGTCGAGGCGATTGTTGCCGCGGTGCTGGCCTCGGTCCAGCCGGGCGCAATCGTGCTCCTGCACGACGGATGCCCTCCCGACGAGTTGGGACGCTGCCCTCATGCTGGTCGGCGCGACCAGACCGTGACGGCGCTCGCCCAACTCATTCCAGCACTGCATGACCGTGGATTTGCAATCCGGTCGCTTCCTCAACCTCACTGAATAGATCGATTCCCATGAGCCTGCTTGCCACAATCAGCACCGCTGCTGTTGCCTCCTACGCGTTGCTCTCCAGCGTCCACAAGAGCGCGCAGGCGCTTTATGCGCTGCGAAGCGACGCTCCACTGCCGCCGTACGACCGGGTCGACGCCGATGCTCTGCCTAGCGTCGATGTCATCGTGCCCTGCTTCAACGAGGACCCGCGCACGCTGGCGGCTTGCCTGAAGTCTATCGCAAGTCAGGATTACCCAGGGCGATTGCAGGTCTACGTGGTCGACGACGGCTCTGCAAATGTCGGCGCAGTGGCCGCGGTCCACGCGAGCTACTCGTATGACCCGAGATTCACCGTCATTCTGCTGCCAAGCAATGTTGGAAAACGCAAGGCGCAGATCGCAGCGATTCGCCGCTCATTCGGCGATCTCGTGCTCAACGTCGACTCCGACACGGAAATCGACAGCGACGTGGTCAGCAAGCTCGTGCGCAAGATGCAGGATCCAGCCGTCGGCGCGGCCATGGGCCAATTGAAGGCCAGCAACCGAAACGACAGCTGGCTGACCCGATTGATCGACATGGAGTACTGGTTGGCTTGCAACGAGGAGCGCGCGGCGCAGACGCGGTTTGGTGCCGTCATGTGCTGCTGTGGGCCGTGCGCCATGTACCGGCGCTCCGCGCTGCTGTTGCTGCTCGAGCAATACGAGACGCAGTTCTTCCGGGGAAAACCCAGCGACTTCGGTGAGGACCGTCATCTGACCATCCTCATGCTCAAGGCAGGGTTCCGAACGGAGTACGTTCCGAACGCCATCGCCGCCACGGTGGTCCCGGACACGCTCTTGCCGTATCTGCGCCAACAGCTCCGCTGGGCGCGCAGCACCTACCGCGACACCCTGCTCGGTTTGCACCTGCTGCCCAGCCTCGACCGGTACCTCACGCTGGACGTGGTTGGACAGAACCTCGGCCCGCTGCTGCTCGCCATCTCATCGATTGCCGCGCTCGCTCAGCTCGCGCTCACGGGCACCGTGCCCTGGTGGACCGGTCTGACCATCGTCGCGATGACCCTGATTCGATGCAGCGTGGCAGCCCTGCGCGCCGGCGAGCTTCGATTTATCGGCTTCTCGCTGCACACCCCGATCAACATCTTCCTCCTGCTCCCGATGAAAGCCTATGCGCTCTGTACCTTGAGCAACAGCGATTGGCTCTCGCGCAAAATAGCGAAATCACCAGACGTTGATGAATCGAAGGGCTCGACCGAAGGCGCGACAACTGGACCAAGCCTTAACCCCGGATCGGAAATGCCTGGCGCAATTCGCAGGGCAGGTCTTTCGCGCGCTCCATCGCAGCTGATCGCGCCGGATGGCATTGCGGCCGAGACTGAGTGAGCAGCTTTGTAGGAGATTAGGTCGTGAACGTGCACCAGACATATCAATCGTTGGAACGGGAGCTGTCTAATAAGGATCCGTGGCGGCTCGACGACAATCCGTTCGAACGTGAGCGTCACACCCAATTGCTGCGGCTGTCGCTGTCGAACAGCGCCGTCTCAAATGGCCTCGAAATCGGGTGCGCGGCCGGTGCGTTTACAGAGAAGCTTGCTCCTCACTGCAAACGGCTCACGGTCATCGATGTTATGCCGCGAGCGATCGGTCGAGCGGTCCAGCGGACCAAGAGGTGGTCGCATATCAGCTGGGCGGCGACTGACATTCTGCAGTTCTCGGCCGCAGAGCGGTTCGATCTGATCGTGGTCGCCGAAGTTCTCTATTATCTCGAAGACATGACACAAATGCGTACTGCAGTCGACAACATGGTCAAGATGCTTGCTCCGGGTGGGCATCTGGTCTTCGGATCTGCACGTGATGCGACCTGCAAGCGGTGGGGGCATGTCGCTGGCGCCGAGACGGTCATCACGATTTTGACTGAAGCGCTCATTGAGGTCGAACGCGTGCAGTGCCAGGGGCAGTCGGCTGACGAAGACTGCCTTTTGGTCCGCTTTCGGAATCCGGAACCATCTTCGATCCCACCCAACGGCCGAGGCTGAGAGGAGCCACTATGCGTATCTGCGGTATCAAGTTGACGCATGACGGGGCCGTCGCTCTGATTGAGGACGGGCGAGTGGTGTTCTGCGTCGAGCAGGAGAAGCTGAACAATAATCCGCGTTATCAAACCATCGACAACCTGGATTCCGTTGTTAGCGCCCTGGCGGAGCACGGGCTCGATCCGAGCGATGTCGATCAGTTCGTCATTGATGGCTGGGATGGAGAGTTCGAATCCCAGTTTGAAGTCCTTAGTGGGACGACGACCGTCAAGCTCAAGGGCGCACCGTATATCGAACGCCAAGGCGATAGCCCCCTCGCGTCCCGCGATCGCATCGGCCTTATGCTTGACGGGAAACTATATCCGTATCAAAGCTATCCGCATGTCACCGGGCACGTAGCATCCGCATACTGCACCAGCTCGTTTGCCAAATCCGCACAATCTGCTTTCTGCTTGGTGTGGGACGGCTGCATGTTTCCGCGCCTCTACTATGTCGAGCCGCACGGCATCCGGTTCATCGAGTGCCTGTTTCCGATGATAGGCCACGCCTATGCGACCGCAGGACATCACTTCGGACCTTACAGGCGGGCAGACCGGACCAGCTGGGATCTCGGCATCGCCGGCAAGCTGATGGCCTATATCGCAATGGGAGCTCCCGACGAGGAGATTATTGCGACGTTTCAGGAGCTCTACCAGGCGCACTTTGCGACGGATGCTGAGGGCGCTTGTCATGAGCTTGCACAGATCAACAGCTCACTATCAGCACTTGAAGCTCTGCACGACTTCTTCGATGCGTGCGCACTGCGATTGAAGGCCAAGCAGGCCGAAGACATCCTTGCGTCATTTCACGTCTTTCTAGAGCGCCTGCTGGTTCGCACAATTGCTGATGTTGTGCAGCGACATTCGGATCTTGCGGGGGTGCGTAACCTCTGCATAGCCGGCGGCTGTGGCCTGAATATCAAGTGGAATAGTGCATTTCGTGCGACCGGCCTGTTCGATGACGTGTGGGTGCCGCCCTTTCCGAACGACAGCGGCTCAGCGATCGGTGCTGCTTGCTCTGCACGGGCGGCACAGCAAGGCTTTAGAGCTCTGGAATGGACGGTCTACAGTGGACCGGCCGTTCGTCCCAGCGAAGTCCCGCCCGGATGGGACGGCGCGCCCTGCACTATGGGCGAACTTGCGGCAATACTCGCGAGTGACAAGCCCGTGATCTTCCTTGCCGGGCGTGCCGAGCTCGGACCACGTGCGTTGGGTGGCAGAAGCATTCTCGCGGCTGCGAGCTGGGAGGGAATGAAAGATCATCTCAACGACGTCAAGCTTCGTGAGCATTTCAGGCCGGTAGCGCCGATATGCCTGGAGGATCGTGCGGCGGAGATTTTTAGCCCCGGAATACCCGATCCGTACATGCTGTTCGATCACCAGACGCGACCGGAATGGCGGGACAAAATTCCCGCCGTCGTGCATCTCGATGGATCTGCTCGCCTACAGACGGTTTCCAGAACATCTCAGCATAAAGTGGTCGAGCTTCTCATCGCGTACGAAAAGCTCACAGCCATTCCGCTGCTTTGCAATACCAGCGCCAATCTGCATGGACGCGGCTTTTTCCCGGATGCTGCCGCCGCGTGCCAGTGGGGACGCGTCGATCACGTGTGGTGTGACGGGCTGCTTTGGACGAAAAAGCACGCGACCAAGGACGCGGTGCGAACAACGTCCGTCGCGATCGCGTAAGCAAATGTCAAGCCCGGCAATCGACCTTTTCGAGGTGAGTAAGTCCTACAAGGACCGGACGGTCGTGGACGCTCTTTCGTTTACGGTCTCGCCAGGAGAGTGCTTCGGTCTGCTGGGACCAAACGGCGCGGGTAAAAGCACGCTTGCGCGATTGATCCTCGGTGTTGCATCGCCCGACGCAGGTAAGATCTACGTGCTTGGCGAGCCGGTGCCGGCACGTGCGCCGTTGGCGCGTCGGGGCATCGGGGTTGTCCCACAGTTCGATAACCTCGATCTTCAGCTCACCGTGCGCGAAAACTTGCTCGTATTCGGTCGCTACTTCGGCATGAGCGCGACCGAGGTCAAAGCGGTGACGCCGTCACTGCTCGAATTCGCTCGCTTGGAGAACAAGGCGGACGCGCGCGTCGCCGAACTGTCCGGCGGCATGAAGCGGCGACTGACGCTGGCACGTGCCCTCATTAACGACCCGCAGCTCTTGGTGCTTGACGAGCCGACGACTGGCCTCGATCCGCACGGCCGGCACCTCATCTGGGAACGCTTGCGCTGGCTATTAGCCCGCGGCAAAACGATTCTTCTCACCACCCACTTCATGGAAGAGGCGGAGCGATTGTGCGACCGCCTGTGCGTGCTTGAGCACGGCGGCAAGATCGCCGAAGGGCAGCCTCATGCTCTGATCGAGCAGCAGATCGGGTGTCAGGTGATCGAGATTTACGGTGGTAACCCGCATGAGTTGCTGCCGCTGGTCAGAACCCAAGTGCAGCACGCTGAGGTGAGCGGGGAGACGCTGTTTTGCTATGCCGCGGATCCCGAGCAGGTGCGTCGCCGGCTTGCCAACCGTCCGGATCTCCGTCTTCTGCAGCGACCTCCAAATCTGGAGGATGTCTTCTTGCGGCTAACCGGGCGAGAGATGAAGGACTGAACGATGTGGCAACGTTTTGCGCCCGCGCTCCCTGCTAATCCATGGAACTGGATCGCGGTATGGCGCCGCAACTTTCTGGTCTGGCGGAAAGTCGCTCTGGCATCGATTCTTGGGAATCTGGCCGAGCCGATGAGCTCTCTGTTCGGTCTTGGCTTTGGCCTCGGAATGATCGTAGGTGGCGTTGAGGGAACTTCATACATTGCGTTTCTGGCGGCTGGCATGGTCGCCACAAGCGCAATGGTCTCCTCAACCTTTGAAACCATCTATGGGGCTTACGCTCGCATGCAGACAGGTTGCACGTGGGAGGCGGTGCTCTGTACGCCTCTCACGCTCGGCGACATCGTTCTAGGTGAAGTGGCATGGGCAGCAAGCAAGGCCTTGCTCGCCGGGACCGCGATCACGATTGTTGCCGTCGCGCTGGGGTATGCAGAGTGGTCGTCCATTCCCTATGCGTTACCAGCCATCGCCCTCACTGGCGTTGCTTTCGCGAGCCTCGCAATGGTCGTTTCCGCTCTTGCACCGAGCCACGACTATTTCATCTTCTACCAATCACTTATCCTCACGCCCATGATGTATTTGAGCGGGGCGATCTTCCCAATCAGCCAGCTGCCTGGTTCATTTCAACGCATCGCGGCCTTGTTGCCCCTGACACATTCGGTCGATCTCATTCGTCCAGCAATGCTCGGTCGGCCGGTCGACAGCGTCGGTTTGCATGTGGGCGCACTTTGCATCTACGCAGCCATTCCCTTCATCGTCTCAGCTGCGCTGCTTCGGCAACGCCTGATGCGGTGAGAGGAACAAGACCTAAAGCGAAGCGTCGCGCGTGCGAGATCAGACACGGGACGTAACGAACTTTCGGTTCGCGGCCGACGCTTATACGAGCCTCGTTTCGTTGGCGATGCCTGCGGCCCCGCGGCGACGTGCAGCCTACTCGCCAAGCAAGCGATATTAAATAGGCCAACAGGCCTCTCAAAATGAACGGAGAACAAGATGCTGTGTCTAGGATTGAGTGGCGGGCTTGACAGGGTCTATGAAAACCCGCTGCAACTACCGAACACGTTTCTGCACGACGGTGCCGCGGTGCTCGTCAAGGACGGTCGCGTGATCGCCGCCGTTGAAGAGGAGCGCCTCAACCGCATCAAACATTCGAACAAGCTCCCGAGCAGTGCGATTGAATACTGTCTAGCAGCCGCGGGTGTGGAGCTTCGCGACGTCGATCGTATTGCGTTCTACGCGACTGAAGCCTACTGCAATTCGATGCTCGAACGGTTGTTCATCTCACAACCTGAGATCTCAATTCCGCTGGATGCGAATCTCCTGTTGCGGCACCTTCTCGCGGCAGAGTTCGGTACCCAAGTTGACCCTTCGCGGGTGTCATTCGTAGGCCATCATCAGGCCCATGCCGTAAGCGCTTTGGCAATGTCCGGTTTTGAAGAAAGCCTGGTTCTCGCGATCGACGGCTGTGGCGACTTCCTCTCGGGTCTGCTGGCGGTGGGGTCGGGCACCGAAATGACCGAGCTCATGACGTTTCCAGAGACCAACTCTCTCGGACTGTTCTATCTGGAAACGATCCGATACCTCGGCTACGGCCTGTTCGACGAATATAAGGTCATGGGATTGGCTCCTTATGGAGATCCCGCTCGCTATCGCGAGCTTTTCTCCCACTTTTATGAGCTCTCCCCCAACGGTGCCTACCGCGTTCACCTCGATCGTATCGGCCCGGCATTGCTGCGCAATATCGAGGTCCGGCGAAAGGGAATGCCGTTCACGCAACAGCACCGAGATGTGAGCGCTTCATTGCAGGAGGCGCTGGAGCGGATCGTCTTTCACATTCTTCGGCATTATCGTGAGCAGACCGGAATGAAACGGTTGTGCCTGGCTGGCGGGGTGGCCCACAACTGCACGCTAAACGGAAAACTGCTGTACTCAGGCCTGTTCGAAGAGATTTTTGTGCAGCCGGCCTCGCATGATGCCGGATGCGCATTGGGTGCGGCGCTGATGGTATCGAACGAGGCCGGGCAGGCTCCGCCCCGCGAACGACTACAGGCGGTTTATTGGGGGCCCGATGTCGGCAGCGACGACAGCATTGAACAGGAACTGAAGGGATGGGCCGGACACCTCGAGATTGAACAGACCGCTGACGTCGCAGCCAGAGCAGCCGAGTGGATCGCTGATGGCGCTGTGATCGGGTGGGTACAGGGCCGGTCCGAGTTCGGCCCTCGTGCGCTCGGCAACCGCAGCATTCTTGCGGACCCGAGGCCCGCGGCAAACAAGGACCGGATCAATGCGATGGTCAAGAAGCGCGAGAGTTATCGACCGTTCGCGCCATCGGTTCTCGAGGAGGATGCGGGCGCGTTCTTTGAGTTGCCGGATGGTCGCGCAGAATACCCCTTCATGAATTTCGTCGTTCGCGTGCGCGAATCCATGCGTGCGTTGCTGGGCGCGATCACGCATATCGATGGTACGGCTCGGCTGCAAACGGTGTCCCGCACGAGCAATGCCGCCTATTGGGAACTTATCAATGCGTTCAAAGCTCGGACGGGCGTCCCGATTCTGCTTAATACGTCGTTCAACAACAATGCCGAACCGATCGTAGATTCCGTTGCCGATGCGATTACGGCGTTTTTGTCGACCGAGCTGGATGGCCTTGTGGTCGGGTCATTCCTCATCAAAAAGCGGGCAACAACGCTCGAAAATTGGACCGCACTCGCTGTATCACTGCCGCCCCATGTATCTCTTTACCGGGTTCGCGCTCATGCGGGCCGAGACCGCCCGGAGACAATCTGCGAGATCCGCATGGGTCACTCCAGCCATGACAGCGTACGCGTCTCGCATGACCTATTCGACATGCTGATGCAAATCGAGAAGGAAGCTGTTCTGGCCGATCTTCTCGCCAGGGTCACCTCTGACAGGACCAGGCGCGAAGCTCTCCTGAACGAACTGCGCGGGCTGTGGGATCAGCGTCGTATTCGGCTGCATCCGTCACAGACTGGACCGTCGTAAAAGGTGCGTAATGTGACATCTCTAGCATGACCTGCCAATCGCAGTGCCGTGCAGGATGAGTTTGCGGGTTGGGTGACTTGCGTCCAGGTGACCAGCGCCCGGCGTAGATCGGTATCGCGGATGAGTTGGTGCGCCACACTCGCGCAACGAGAAGGGTTTGATAACGTGACGAAGGAACGCTTTGTTGTTTCTCGGAGGCGCACCGGCTTTGGTGATTGCCTCTGGTCGTTGGCATCAGCCTGGTCGTACGCGCAGCGGACCGGGCGAACGCTCGTCATTGACTGGCGCGGTTCCTGTTATGTCGACGAACCGTTCAGCAATGCCTTTCCGGTGTTCTTCGAGCCGGTTGAGGAGATCGCTGGCGTGCCGGTGATTTGCGATGACAGGCTCAACCAGCTCTCGTTTCCCGGCCCGTTCTTCCCGCCGTGGTGGAATAGGCCATCGATCGACTGTATCAATCGTCCGGACGAGCAGATCTTCCGAGAACGTGACGAACTGACTGAGCTGTTCCAAGCAGGAGACGATAACGAGGCCAGCACCATTGTCTGTGACGCTTGCCTGATGTGGCGTTGTGGTGAGGAAGCCGAACGACTGATCTTCCGAAACATCAAACTCAGGTCTGAGATTCGAGCGCGGATCGAGGACTTGTATGAGCAACACTTTAGCGGCCATAGTATCATCGGCGTTCATGTTCGGCACGGCAATGGCGAAGATATCATGGGGCATGCTCCGTACTGGGCCGATTCGGAGCTCGCTCTTCGTCAGGTCTGCATGGCAATCCGTAAAGCCATGGCTTTGCCACATCCAAAGCCTGTTAAGATCTTCCTGTGCACGGATAGCGCACAGGTGCTCGATCACATATCGGGTCTGTTTCCCGATATCTTCGCCGTACCAAAACGGTTCCAGGCCGATCTGGCAGGGCCGTTGCATAGTGCGGAAATGGGAACTGAAGGTGGAGCTTCCGCGCTCATCGACATGTATCTTCTTGCGCGATGCGCCACCGTGATCCGCTTTCCCCCCACCAGCGCCTTTACGCGCTATGCCCGTCTGCTCGTGCCACGCATTATTGAATTCGATCTGAGCAATCCGGAGCAGTTGATCCTGGTCGATAATCCATACGAGCATTTCGCGGCTTCATGAGGTGCCGCGAGTCTGAACCTGAGCAATCGTCGCCTAGATCGTCGGCCCGATACTGGTGGCTTCCACAGCATCGGGTTTCGCAACGTCCGCAGCTAAGGGCTGACCGACGCACTGCCGGGATGCAGTGGTACAGCGAATGCCCGGCGAAGCGTAGGCCAATGCCGGCGAGCTCGGCGGCCTTGTCCCGGGATACGTCGGACCGCGACGTGTAAGTCGACTGGCCGGAGAAAAGGTTAGGGTCCCGGCATCGCCGGGCCGAAACCGCCATCGGTGGCCACGCGGTGAAGAGCACGGTAATGGTGGCCCGGGCCGCCGAGGAATCTGACGTAGCAGACGGTCACGTCAGAATGTCCCAGCAGCAAGGACGCGCGTCAGGTAGACGTATCGCCGTTTCTGCGTTAATCCCTTCGCGGTCAGCTCGTCTTCTGGACGACGGCCTTGTTCATGCGCTGGTTGCGAAATACTTTCGACCGCAGCTGATCAACGGCACGAGCCCCAGCCCATCGATGTCGAACCAGAGCCGCATCTGCGGCGGCGCGTCCAACCGAGGAAATTGAACGAACTGGCCATCGATCCTGATCTCCGCACAAGGCAGCTAAACTATCTCCGCCAATTCGAATGAGCCACAGACCACCCCTGGAGTGCGACCCAGTCAACGCGCCCGGGGGCTTGACGCGGCGTTGCTGTTGTCGAAAAGCAAACAGGCCAGATGTTCAGAACCTGCCATTTGTCGCAAAAGTGCGCCCCTTATGCCCTGCGCCGCTTTGGCCCGGATCCTGCACCAGGTGCACAGCCAATGGGAGCGGAAGGGAGCCGCGTGTGAATCTAGATCTACCAGATGACAAAGCGGTCGTACCTCAATCGTCGGAAACGGACCCTAGCGGTCCAATTCACGCCGATCAAGCGGGCCGTCCGCTGCGTGAGCGAAAGACGCTGGTATTGACCGGGGCATCGCGCGGTATCGGTCGCGCCACCGGAAAATTGTTTTCGAAAGCCGATTGGCGCATCATTTCTTGCGCGCGCCAACCATTAAACGCCGCGCGTCGCCCATCAGACTCAGAGGGCGACAGCTATATCGAAGTCGACCTGGGCGATCATCGGATGCTGCCGCGCGTGATTGCCGAGATCAAGGAGCGCCTTGCTGGCGCACCGTTGCACGGACTGGTAAACAATGCCGGCAACTCACCAAAAGCGGCAAACGGTACCAGGCTGACATCGCTGGCGACCTCAGTCGACACCTGGATGAGCGTGTTCCACCTCAATCTGGTGGCACCGATCCTACTCGCTCAAGGCCTGTTCGACGAATTGAAAAGGGCGTCAGGCTCGATCGTCAACGTGACGTCGATCGCCGGCTCGCGGGTGCATCCATTTGCTGGCTCGGCATATGCGACTTCGAAAGCTGCGCTCGCTTGTCTCACGCGCGAAATGGCCCACGATTACGCCGCGCATGGCATTCGCGTCAATGCGATCGCGCCCGGCGAAATCAAGACGGACATTTTGTCGCCTGACACGGAAGCGCATCTTGTGCCAAAGATCCCACTCCGCCGAGTGGGTACACCCGAAGAGGTCGCCAAGGTCATTTTCTTCCTATGTTCAGATGCGGCAAGTTATGTCACCGGCGCCGAAGTGCCGATCAATGGCGGGCAACACTTATAACTTAATCAGCCCCTAAAGAGCCCCGGCTGGTCTGAGCGTCATCGATGGAAGTCATGTTGGCCGGGGTGAATCCGCGCAGCGAGTTGGAAAACAAAGCGGCAAAGCGAGTTACTCTAAGTGCTGCCGACGTGCCATGAAGAGGGGTAATCTCTCGTCCCGCCCTGAGAACTGGATGTCAGATCGGGCATGCAACACGAATCCAACAAGTCCGATGGGGAGGATCGAGAAAGGAACGGAGAAGTCGTCATGCTAGACAGCATTTCCCTGCGCGAAAAGCCAAACTCAACCTCCGACGCGGACGCTTCCGCTTGTATTGTGCGGTCCCAAGAGAAATCGCTAAGCACGATTGTTCAAATAGCGCACACGCTCACTGGCCTATGTCGGCTCGAGGCTAAGCTGACGAGCGTCATCGAGCGCCTGGGATCGCTCGTGCAGATGCGGCGCGGCATCGTATGTCTGTTCGAGCATGACGGCGGGCCGGAGATCATCGTAGAGGACGGCAGGAGCGAAGACCGCGACGCGCGCTGCCGGGTGCGCTTGCCGCAAGGAGCAATCGATCAAATCGTCGCGTCGGGGCAGCCGCTCATCGTGGAGAATCTAGCGCTGCATTCGGCCTTCAGTTCTTCGGAGGTCGATATGCTAAATGCCGACGGTCATACGCGTGTTGCGTTCATCGGCGTTCCCATAGACGTTGACGGCAAAGTTGTGGGTACGCTGAGCATTGACCGCATCGCGGACAATGGGACGCGTGCGCAGCTCGAGGACGACCTCCGCCTTCTGACGATGGTCGCCAGCCTGCTAGGCCAGACGACGAAACTGCATTGCTCGTTTGTGCGCGATCGCGGGCGCCTTATGGACGAGGAGTTCCGGCTGCAGAAGCAACTCTCCGAGCTCAAGCCTCATGGGCGGGACCGTAAGAAGGTCCAAGTCGAGGGAATGATCGGCGACAGCCCGGCGCTGCGCGCGCTACTTGACAAGATCGAGGTGATCTCAAAATCAAATAGCACGGTTTTGTTGCGTGGCGAATCGGGTACCGGCAAAGAGCTGGTCGCGAAAGCTATTCACGAGCGTTCAGCGCGCGCCAAACGCCCCTTTATCAAGCTGAATTGTGCAGCCCTCACCGAGACCGTGCTGGAATCCGAATTGTTCGGACACGAGAAGGGGGCGTTTACGGGCGCATTCAACGCGCGCAAGGGGCGCTTCGAGATCGCCGACAAGGGAACACTGTTTCTGGACGAGATTGGAGAGATCTCGGGCTCGTTCCAGGCGAAGCTTCTGCGCGTGCTTCAGGAGCAGGAATTCGAGCGGGTGGGTGGCAATCAGACGATCAAAGTCGACGTCCGCGTGATTGCGGCCACGAACAAAAATCTTGAAGAGGCGGTGGCAAGGAACGAGTTCCGTGCCGATCTCTATTACCGCATCAGCGTTGTTCCTCTGCTATTGCCGCCGCTGCGGGAAAGACGCACTGATATTCCGCTTCTCGCCGCTCGTTTTTTGAAGAACTTTAACAATGAGAACGGCCGCACTCTGGTATTCGATTCAAGTGCGATTGAGGTCCTCATGAATTGCGGATTTCCCGGCAATGTCCGGGAGCTCGAAAACTGCGTGCAGCGGACCGCGACGCTAGCGCGAGGATCGTCGATCGTAAGAGATGACTTTGCGTGCTGCCACGGGCAATGCCTGTCGGCTTTGCTATGGAAGTGTGGACCGGCGGAAATGGCCCGACAGCCGAGCCCGGCAATCTCACTGCCCGCGAGGCTGAGCATGCCGCCAACACAAGCCGTCACAACCGTTCAGCCGGTGAGCAGCGAGCTGACACCGCTGGGGCCACCCGGGCGCCCCGTGATGGGTGCCGCGAAAGTCACCGATCGCGAGCGCGTCATCGCAGCCATGGAAAGATCCGGGTGGGTACAGGCGAAGGCGGCGCGCCTGCTTGGACTGACCCCGCGCCAGATTGGCTACGCCTTGCGAAGACACGGCATCGAGATCAAACGCTTCTGAGCCAAGCGTCGAGCTCGCTCCTCTCTCTCTCTCTCTCTCTCTCTCTCTCTCTCTCTCTCTCTCTCTCTCTCTCTCTCTCTCTCTCTCTCTCGCTCGGTCGACTGGCATAGGAGAGCGTGGAAAAGAGGCGGTCGCCAGCTCGGATGCATGACGGGGATGCTAGCGTTGTGCCTTGGGTTGGGATTTACTCGCCGGCGACGCGTAGGGCGTCTTCGCTTCGGCCAGTCTTGCCATCGTCTGTTTGCAACGTACGCGACCTGAAAATGGCTTCGGCGTCGAAGCGGCGCGTGATCGCTGCGGCTCCGTTGCCGCCCCTGACTCCGATCAGCTTGAGATCACGCCGGTGCGTAAACCATCGCAGTTGCGACAACCGGCTCGTCGTCAGCCTGCATTCAATCCTCGTTGGCGAAATGCCTTGGATGGTATGACATTTGCTGCGTCGGGAGTCGGCTCGGCATCTTAGGAGAAGTACATGCACAGCATCGTCTGCATCAAACAAGTCCCCGACTCCGCGCAAATCCGCGTGCACCCTGTTACGAATACGATCATGCGCCAGGGCGTGCCGACAATCATCAACCCCTATGATCTCTTCGCATTGGAAGCTGCGCTCGAGCTACGAGATCAATTCGGCGGCGAAGTCACCGTCCTGACAATGGGACCGCCGTCGGCCGAAGAATCTCTCCGAAAGGCACTGACATTTGGTGCCGATCGCGCTGTCCTGCTCACCGACCGTAGCTTCGCGGGCTCGGACACGCTGGCGACGAGTTACGCGTTGGCGAGCGCGATTCGCAACATCGGCAAGGAATATGGCCCACCGGACGTCATATTCACCGGCAAGCAGACGATCGACGGCGATACGGCGCAGGTGGGACCTGGAATTGCAAGGCGGCTCGGGGTCCAGCAGCTCACTTATGTTTCCACGATCAAAGCGTTGGACCTCAAGCTACGGACCATCGAGGCCGAACGGCGCTGCGAAGGGGGCGTCCAGGTGTTGGGTTCCAAGCTGCCGTGTCTCGTCAGCATGTTAGAGGCAACAAATCAAATTCGCCGCGGCGCAATGATAGATGCGTTGCGTGCCGCCCGCACCACAATCGTAAAATGGAGCGCCCAAAGTGCTGGCGTGGATGACATGGCCAATTGCGGTCTGAGGGGATCGCCGACCGTGGTCAAGCGTGTGTTCGCGCCCTCCGCGCGAGCGGAGAAGGCGACGTGGGTGGAGGCGGCCGAGCAGCCGGCCCAAGCATTGATCGACGCTATGTTCAAGCGCAACCCTATGCTCGAAACGGAGCTCGCACAGCTCGCCTCATCTGCGCAAGCTCGCGGTGCGTGAAGTCACGGCTGATCGAGCGCAGCGAGCAACAGCCTGGGTCTGGTTACGCATTTGGCCCATCGCTCGCTGTACAGGCACGACCAAACTTCTCGACCACTCCCCGCCAGATGCGACAAGAAGGTGAGCCTTCAACCTGCGTATCCGAGCGCCGAGAGGTCGGTATCGGACCAGGATACAAGACGGCCCGCTACGCTAACGTTTGTCGCTACCTGCGAGACGACCAGTCCGCTGGGGAATTCACGCAGCCCGAGGATGTGCGCCTTCGTGTTTTGTGGCGGCCGCACAGAATATCAAAGCGTGGAGCTCGCGCGAGGGATCCCAGTCCTCGCGCGAAATCCGCCGTGTTTCACGCAACTGCAAGTGCGGGCAGCACACCGTCCGACCACCGGACGGAATCGAGGTTGGCTGATAAGCTAAGCCTTTCCCGGCCAACATCACCGCCAGCTCGTCCCTATACTGCCCCAGATCACATAGGAAGAATTGTGATCGGCAGAACGGCCGCGCAGCATCGTGAAAATCACCGCGGGGATAGTCGCGCACCAACTTCAGTTCAGCCTTCGGCCCCAACGTCCCGCGGGCGCGCGTGCTAACGCGTGGTAAATTGCGCGCTTACCGCCGGGTTAGGCCGCTCGGGTCGCAACGGCTTTCGCAACTCTCTTGGTGTTTCCTGGATAAATCGTGAGCGCAGCGATAATGCCGAGCAAAGCCGCAAACATCAACCAGAAACCGGGCGACGCCTTGTCATCTGTCCGGTCGATCAGCCAAGTCGATGCAAGCGGCGTAAACGTGCCAAACAGAGCCGCGGCGAGTGCGAACGCCAAAGAAAAGCAAGTTGTGCGAATGTGCTTCGGCACGATTTCGACCAGAGCGCCCAACATGGCGCCGCTATAGGTGCCAAAGTAAAACGAGAACATCATCTCCACGATCAGCATCTTGCCAAAGCTTGGGTCCGTTACAAGCCAAGACAACGCTGGATATGCAGTCACCAATGCTAGGCCGGCAATGGTCAGCAGGACCGGTTTCCGGCCGATTCTGTCGGAAATCGCGCCGCCAATTGGGTTCCACATGAAGTTCGTCACCGCGACCAAAAGCGTCACCAAGAGCGTGTTCTGCGAGGACAACTGCAATACGTGCCTGCCGAACGTAGGCGTGTACACCGTCACGAAATAGAATGTCGTGGTCGTCAGCATCGCGATCATCATGCCGAGAATGACGATGCGCCAGTTCGCAAGTGTGGAGGCAAAGACCTCGCGGGCCGTTGGGTGGTTCTTCATGACCAGAAACTCCGGAGTTTCCTCGAGCGTCCGGCGCAGGAAGAAGATAAGCGGTACGATCAAGCAGCCAAGGAAGAACGGGATCCGCCAGCCCCAAGCGGCAACCATTTCGGCCGGAAGTGCTTCGCTCAAAAAATATCCGATAAGAGCCGCGACAAAGATCGCAACCTGCTGGCTCGAGGACTGGAAAGATGTGTAAAAGCCGCGGTGGCCCGGAGTGGCAATCTCGGAGAGGTAAACGGAAACACCACCAACCTCAACGCCGGCAGAAAAGCCCTGCAACAGCCGTCCGAACAGCACGATCGCAGGTGCGGCAATGCCGATCGTCGCATAGCCCGGACAAAAGGCGATGATGATGGTGCCAATGGCCATGATCGAAAGCGTGATGATCAGGCCTTGCCGACGGCCAATCTGGTCAATATAGGCTCCAAGCACGATCGCACCAACAGGTCGCATCAAGGCACCCAACCAGAACACACCGAAGGTGTTAAGCAGTGAAGCGGTTTCGCTTCCTGATGGAAAGAACGCGTTTCCGATGGCACTGGCGTAGAACCCGAACAAGAAGAAGTCGAACTGCTCGAGGAAGTTGCCGCTCGTGGCACGTAAGATGGCGCCGATGCGCGATTTGGCATTTGAGGCGTGCGCAATGGGCGCTGGTGACATGGCGAGTTTCCTCTCGATTTTGAAATGGCCGCTTCCGGAGAAAATCTCACCGCAGCCGCGTGCAGTTTCATGGCCGCGAATCGGCCATCAGGGCACTATCGACCAAGCCGTAAGCGCCTGACGTTTCCGGCATATTTTCGGCAATTGCCGCAAACCCTCACAATTTTCGCTCGTTATTCCGCTCGTGCAGCAGGAGTGGCTCTCAAGCTACTGAACTCTCGGGCAATTCTCGGCGCCAAGGTCGGGGACAAGGTTGTTGTCTGTGGCATGGCCGAAGTTCTCATCAAGCGTACCGATATGCAGTGAAAGGGGAACGACGAGATCGGTGGCATACGAGCCGCAGCGAGGAGCTCCGTGAGATGTCGTGCTAGAACAGCTCGCGAGCCTGCGATTGGGGCCGAACTGCGCCATTATCTCACCCGATCTCCAGCGATGTCGATATGCTCAAAGTTAACCGGAGGTTCGCCGGAAAGCATTTTGTGAGCGCGCTGGCGATCAAGCGCGGCGCCGATGGCCATGCTTGGACAGAGCCACGTTGTCCTTCGAGCGAGGCGCGCCTGGTACTTCGAGGGGCGCTCCGGTTCGTATGTTGTCCAAACCCGGCGTCTCCGTAAACAGGACCAAGAACAGGCACAAGCCTCGCGGTGGCATCGGGGCCTGGAGCTGGGCGGCACATCGTGATTCGATCTGACCGCGGCTTGCGCATTCGGAATCTGACCACGACAACCCAGGTCGCATCATTTTGCCTTATTCGACGGTCACCGATTTCGCGAGATTTCGGGGTTGGTCGACGTCCGTGCCCATGAGGATGGCCGTGTGGTAGGCTAGGAACTGCACCGGAATCGCATAGACAATCGAGGTAAATGTCGCACCCATGTCCGGCAGCAGAATCGTCGCGAGTGATTCGATGGATACTTCTGCGGCTCCCCTGGCGTCCGTTATCAAGATAATCTTGCCGCCGCGTGCGGCGACCTCTTGCATGTTCGAGAGCGTCTTTTCGAACACCCGGTCGGAAGGAGCGATGACGATCACGGGAACGCTCTCGTCGACCAAGGCGATCGGGCCGTGCTTGAGCTCTCCGGCCGCATAGCCCTCGGCGTGAATATAGGAAATCTCCTTCAGCTTCAGTGCCCCTTCTAGTGCCAGTGGAAACGACACGCCGCGACCAAGATATAGCACGTCACGCGATTTGGCGATGTCGCGCGCGAGCTTCTCGATCTGCGGCTCGCTGGCAAGCGCTCTTGAAACTAGCCGGGGAATTTCGATCAGCTCGCGTACCAGATCGATGCTGTCGCTCTCCGACAATTCACCGCGGGCGTTGCCGGCAGCGACCGCCAGCGCCGCCAGGACGACCAGCTGGCATGTGAACGCCTTGGTCGAGGCAACACCGATTTCGGGCCCCGCGAGTGTCGGCAATGTTGTCCCGCTTTCGCGCGCAATGGTCGAACTGGGTACGTTCACGATCGAGAGCGTATGCAGGCCTTGCGATTTGGCGTAGCGGAGCGCGGCCAGCGTATCGGCGGTCTCGCCTGACTGCGAGATGAAGATAGCAAGGTCTCCCTTGCGCATCGGTGCCTCACGATACCGAAATTCGGAGGCGACATCGAGCTCGACCGGAATACGAGCCAGCCGCTCGAACCAGTATTTGGCGATGTGGCCGGCGTAGCCGGCCGTACCGCAAGCCGTGACCGAGATATGTCCGATCTCATTGAAGTCGAACGGAAGCTCCTGCGGCAGTACCACGCTCTCGGTGGCAATATCGACGTAATGGGCAAGCGTATGCCCGATCACCTCTGGCTGTTCGTGGATTTCCTTCGCCATGAAGTGGCGGTAGTTCGCTTTATCGACGAGTGCCGACGACGCGCCAGAGTTCACCACATCCCGGCGGACGACTGTGCCTTGTGCGTCGTAGACCACGCTGAAGTTGCGGTTGAGCACAGCCCAATCGCCATCCTCAAGGTAGGTGATCAAGTCGGTAAGCGGCGCGAGCGCGATAGCATCCGATCCGAGATACATTTCGCCTTCGCCATGCCCGATCGCCAGTGGCGAGCCCCTGCGCGCACCGATCATGAGGTCGTGTTGGCCCTTGAACAGGATTGCAAGCGCAAACGCGCCCACTAGCCGCGGCAGCGACGCTTTTACTGCCTCCTGCGGCGAGCAGCCATTCTTCAGATAAGAGTCGATGAGATGTGCCACCACCTCCGTGTCTGTTTCAGAGGCGAAACAGGCGCCATGCTGTTTCAGCTCCGCGCGCAGCTCCCGGAAATTCTCGATTATGCCGTTATGGACGACTGCAACATTGTCCGTTGCATGCGGATGAGCGTTGTGTTCGGTTGGCTTGCCATGAGTAGCCCAGCGCGTGTGCCCAATCCCGACATGGCCTGAAAGCGGATGGCAGCGAACACGTGTCTCAAGGTTTTTCAGCTTTCCCTCGGCGCGTCGAAGCTCGATATGATTTTCTTTGAGCGTTCCGATGCCAGCTGAGTCGTAGCCGCGATATTCCAGTCGTTTAAGTGAATCGATGAGGCGATCCGCGACCGGACCGCGCCCCAAGATGCCCACAATTCCGCACATGGTAACCAGTTTACCTCAACTTCAAAACAGAGCGTCTCGCAAGACGCGCCTGACCAATTCGCTCGCTATTTATCGACCGGTGTAGTCGTGCCGGCCTTCCATCGCGCACGCGTCACTCGGCGTGCGCGAGCTCAAAGCAACACCGGAAACCCAATCGAAGTCGCCAGACGATCCGAAGCAACTTTCTGGGAATCGGACAATGAGCGCCGTTAGCAATTAACAGCTGCATGATTCTCTCCTTTGTCCGATTTGGCCGATACCGCTAAGAAGTCCTGATAGGTCTGCCGCATTCCATCTGTAAGCCATGTCCTCGCGCGCCAGCCGAGCTTTGCGAGGCGGCTGACGTCGAGCAGCTTGCGCGGCGTGCCGTCGGGGCGCGAGGTGTCGAAGGCGATCTCGCCGCTGTAGCCGACGATCTCTGCGACGACGCGCGCGAACTCGGCGATGGTGACGTCCTTGCCGGTGCCGATGTTGATCAGCTCTGCTCCCGAATAGGTCTTCATCAGGTACACGCAGGCGTCTGCCATGTCGTCGACATAGAGGAATTCGCGCCGTGGCGTGCCGGTGCCCCACACGGCAACGCTCTTGGCACCCGCGACCTTCGCCTCGTGGAAGCGCCGGATCAGCGCCGCGACGACATGGCTCAGTTCGGGATGATAATTGTCGCCGGGGCCGTAGAGATTGGTCGGCATTACGCTGATGAAGTCGCTGCCATACTGGCTGCGATAGGCCTCCACCATCTTGATCCCGGCGATTTTTGCAATTGCATAGGGCTCGTTGGTCGGTTCCAGCGGGCCCGTCAGGACCGCATCTTCTCGCAACGGCTGCGGCGCCAGTTTCGGATAGATGCAGGACGAGCCCAGAAACATTAGCTTCTCGGCGCCGTTCTGGTGCGCGGCCTGGATCACGTTAGCCGCGATCGCAATGTTCTCGTAGATGAATTCTGCACGCAGTGTGTTGTTGGCGGCGATGCCGCCGACCTTTGCCGCGGCGAGGAAGATCACCTGGGGCCGCGTTCTTGCGAACCAGTCGAACACCGCCGCCTGGTTGCACAGATCGACCTCGCGCCGGTCCACGGTGACGAGCTTGACGTCCTCCCGCGCCAGCCGGCGCGCAAGCGCGCTGCCGACCATGCCGCGATGGCCGGCTACGTAGACACTCTTGCCTGTCAGCTCAAACCGAGCGTTTGCCACTCGTCGCGTCCCGTTTTGCTACCGCCAGATCGCTCGCCATCATCTCCGCGACGAGCTCTGCAAAGCTCCGCTTCGGCCTCCAGCCGAGCACCTCGCGCGCCTTGCTGGCGTCGCCGACGAGGAGATCGACCTCGCTGGGCCGGAAATAGGTCGGATCGATCTTCACCACCGTCTTGCCGCTCATCTCGTCCACGCCGGTCTCCTCGACGCCTGTCCCGCGCCATGCGATGCGGCGACCGAGCTGGGCGAACGATAGCTCGACCATCTCGCGCACCGAGTGCATCTCGCCGGTGGCGAGCACGAAATCGTCGGGCTTGTCGGCTTGCAGGATCTTGTGCATGCCCTCGACGTAGTCGCGCGCATGGCCCCAGTCGCGCTTGGCTTCGAGATTGCCGAGATAGAGCGTCTCCTCAAGCCCGACCTCGATACGGGCGACAGCGCGCGTGATCTTGCGGGTCACAAACGTCTCGCCGCGGATCGGGCTCTCGTGATTGAACAGGATACCGTTGCTCGCGAACATGCCATAGGCTTCGCGGTAATTCACCGTGATCCAGTAGCCGTAGAGCTTTGCGACGCCGTAAGGCGAGCGCGGATAGAACGGCGTGGTCTCCTTCTGCGGGATCTCCTGGACGAGGCCGTAGAGCTCCGAAGTCGACGCCTGGTAGAACCGCGTCTCCTTCTCTATGTCGAGGATGCGGATCGCTTCCAGCAGGCGGAGTACGCCGATGCCGTCGGCATTGGCCGTGTATTCCGGGCTCTCGAAGCTGACGGCGACGTGGCTCTGGGCGGCGAGATTGTAGATCTCGGTCGGCCGGATCTGCTGCACCAGGCCGATCAGATTGCTCGAATCCGTCATATCGCCGTAGTGCATCAGGAACGGCACGTCGCCGACATGCGGATCCTGGTAGAGATGATCAACGCGCGCGGTGTTGAACGAGGACGAGCGCCGCTTGATGCCGTGCACGACATAGCCGAGCGACAGCAGATGTTCGGAAAGATAGGCGCCGTCCTGGCCGGTCACGCCGGTGATTAGAGCGACCCGCCGTTTGCTCTCTTGGCTTAACAAATGATTCCTCTGCGCAGGCTAATGTCGTTCCCCGATCGACGACGTCAATCGCGGCTGGCTCTTTGAAATGCGGAAGCGTCACGCTCTCGAACTGCCGAAGTGTGGACCTCTACAGGTATTGCGTCGATTGCTCAACTGTACGGAGGTAAACCTCCCACCTCGAAAGAGTTTTGAAGGACTATACGAAAGTTTGTAGTCCGGCAGATTTCGTTCGGCCTTCGTCAGGCGCTTCTCTATTGCTCGAGTGCGCTCAATGAATTGCGGCGCAGTCAAAAGGTAAGCAGACCGTTCGGCCGAGAAGCGTTCTGCAGTCTCTCCATGCTCAGCTCGCGCGTCGAGCCAAGGAGTGTCCCTCATTTCTTGTCCTTGCCTAGAAATTTCGAGTCTTGCTGTTCATCCAGTGCAACTGCGAGCAAGCCCGGCAAACAAAGCCTTGAAAGTTGTTCTCTGTCGCGCAGTCCGTATCATGGATCAATCTCGGGACGATCGTGTTGGTGGTCGGACAAGCATAGGTGAAGGTGCGCATATTGCAGTCCCACGGCAGAAACACGCGGGATGAGCTGATCGTGGAGGGAGCCGACTCGGGCTGTTTAAGCACGCGCCGCCTGCTCGAATGCGCCAAAAGGGGCGTGAGCTTAGAGGCGCGCCATCGAAATGGATCGCTGGCTTACCGGGTTTGAACGTCGCCGAGATCAATCTTCGATCGCTCGCGTGTCTAAACTTCCACATCATTTCCGTTCCAAGGCGATCACATGAGGTTTCTAATGCTCGTTCGTCGGGTGTTGAGGGGCTCGTTGCCTGCATCGGCGTTCGGCCCTGGGGTAATCGTCAGGCCTGCATCTCGAGCAGGCCCAGCTCGCGGAGCTAGCGGCAGCTCTCTTGCTGCCGCAATCAGCCGCTTACCATGCCGCGCGCTCGTCCCGGACTACTCGTTGTCATCTAGTCTGCTTTTCGTTTAAGGACGGGCGCGTCCGTCCGACCATGGCATGACGTGCATTCGGACATGGTGATAAGCGCACCATGATGACGGCTTTTGGCGCAGTCCCGTCACAATTGGTTCCCCGCACATATACGCTCTTCCAGGATCGCCATTCTTGAAGCCAACAATTGCCCGACATTGGCCCTCACAATGGTCGACGAGCAACACCGTGTTGGATCCATCGGGTCTTCTCACATCACCGCTCCAGGATAGCGCATCAGTCTCGCGGCGGCTCGTTGGCACTTGGCGCTCGCAACCGTATTTCGAAGTCTCCAATGCTGGATTGGTCCTTCTTACATCTGGGCAATCGTGACCTCATGCGACTTGGCGATTTGCGTAGACAGAACAGGAACAGCGTCCTTCGCACTCAGCGCGATCCTCAGCCGCTTTGGCAGAACACCTCTCATGACACGCGATCGGCTTGCTCCGCTTTTGTCCACAGGAATTCTAGGGCGACTGAAGATTGGAGCCAACTAGCAGGGGCACTCTACAATCTGACGCTACGTACGATTCAATCCCCTGCGGGGGTTATCGCGGGAATATGTCACGCCAGGAGCCAGCCGCGACGGGAGGAGGGCGTGAGGCGCTGCGCCAAAGCGGCTGGCTTTCGCTATTCGTCCTCCGCGGAATTGCGCAGCCAGGGTCTGCTCAAGTGTGCCGGCATAGCCACGCCGCGGCAGTGAGGCTGCTGGTCGTGGCAATGAGCGATCACGCGTGTCAATGAAGTTCTTGTAAGGTCCATGGAATAGGAGCGCGCTCGCCGGCCGAATCAAGCGTCCATGGCGAGGATGCTCTGTGGCATCTGTGCGAATTGGCGCCTCGTCTATCCGGCCGAGCTCTCCCGCTACACTGTCTGGATGGGGCTGTTTCCCGGGATTTCTCGGGGCTGGCGCCGCTGGGCAGAATGGGAAACGAGATCCATCGGCAGCGGTTATTCTGGTAATGAGTGCAATTCCCGTCAAGGCACTGAGCAGTGACTTTGCCGTTCCAGACAACTTGGACGATGGACCTCGAAAGGCGCCGTCAGGTGCAGGCCGCGTCAGGTCAACGATGATTGCGGGTTCGATCCATGTGGGGCCGTCATGCGTTGGAAGACGGCGCCCAAGCGGTGCTCAGCCCTGGTCCCGTTCAGAGCATCGCGGTTTAAGTCCGGATTGGTGCGTTTGCTACAATCGTGGCTGGTCTCCAACAGTTGCTATGGGCGCGTGCAACTCCAGAGCGGCCACGGAAAAGGCGGAAAGTCTGCCGGCAATCAAACGGCTGTTGGAACGAGCGGCGCAGCCCATGCTCTCTGATCGCCGGGCAGGGCCTCGTAGGCGCCGATCGGCGCTCCTCCCCATTCATCTTGAGGCGCGAGCGACTGTTAAGCCGGCATTCTCCAGGGCATCCAAGATCCTATCAGCAACCACCCGGGGATCGCGCTGGTCCTCTATGCTCACGCTACAGGCCAAGGTAGCTGCCATGATCGCGTGACCCGTTTTGCGCTGGAGGCTGTCGTACTCGGCATACTCGCCGCAAATGTTGCAGGTGATCACTGGTCGGCCGGCCCAGGGGTCGTGCATTGCGATCTCGCACCAGTTATCTCCGTGACATTTCTGGCAGAGCATAATTAGAGAGTTCCTTGTGGTTTGAGCTCGCGCTACGTGGTCGTCTGTTGAACGACTGCTTGGCATCCAAAGCTGCAGAAGCCACTGCACTCTGGAGGCGCTGTTGCCGTCCCGAAAAACACGATGTACGCGGGCTCCGGAGCAATCCGCCCGAAAGGGCTGCGGCGTGAGCGAACACTTGATGCATCTCTGCCGAGAGCGGCGGCGATGACGCGCCTCCGTGCTCTTCTGGAAAATCCGTTGAACGCAGAGCGCCGAGCATCTGAAGAGATCTGCCGCGGCCGTTCAATGTACCATTCGACATAGTGCCGCCCGTCAAAACCTCGCTACTCACTACGCGTGGATCATTGCCTTTGATGGCTGAAAGTACGACCAGAAATCCGCTCCGCTGAACGAGCTTGCGAGCCCATCTCGTCGCCTATCTCGATCACCTCGCGCCTAAAAGTGCGGTGCCGTTGGTCGCGCCGCTTGCTCGCGTCATCCTGCATTGAGTTATCGTCCGTTTGGAGCAGCGCCGCCCTTCGTGCCTTACGAGCGGTGTGCAGCCGTGTTCCGTTTGCTTCAAAACGCCGCATGACATGGTGTTCGTCGTCGGTCACCTAGCGCTGTCCAATTGCCGATAGCCGCAGCGGCTCGATGACAGATCGCCACTTCGGGCCACTTGGCTAACCCATTCGCCAAGTATGCGAGCTCTTGCTCGGTGAAACGCGCAGTCCCGGTGAGGCGGCGCAGGACCTCCTGGGAGATTACGACGGCGACTTCGCGACAGGTGACCTCTTTCGGCCAGTGACTGAACGCACGCATGAGCTGAGCAAGCTCCTGCTCGCTAAAATCACAAACCTGGAAAGTGCGGCGAAGAATCTCCTGCGCGATGGCTACCGTCGCATGGCGAGAGATCTCCTCTTGTCGCCATTTGCTGAAGCCGTTGGCGAGGATCGCCAGTGCTCGACGCGTAAAATGAGAGAGCCGGTCGGAACGGCAGGCCCGAGAAAGGACCTCGTGCGCGATCGCAGTCTTAGCTTCGCGCAGCGGAACTTCCGTTGGCCATTTGCTGAAGCCGTTCAACAGAATAGCCAGTCCTTGCTGCGTAAAATCACAGAGCTGACCGGCCCGTCGGGCGCGGTAAACGACCTCCCGGGCGAGCGCAGCCGTCGCGTCGCGAAGAGACAGCTGTTGTGGCCACTTGCTGAACCCATTTACGAGGTTCGCCAGTGCCTGTTCAGTAATGCAGGAGACGCCGTCGGCGCGGTCACAGCGGGCGAGCACTTCACCGGCAATTTCAATTGTGGCTTGGCGGCAGCTCGGGTCCTGCCGCCATTTGCTGAAACCGTTTACCAGCACCCCGAGTTCCTGGTAACGAAAATAAGAGAGGCGCTCGGCACCGCGAGCGCCACGGATGACTTGATCCGCGATCGCGACGCTCGCCGCGAGACAGGCAACCTCCGCCGTCCATTTGCTGAAGCCGTTTACCAGACTCGCCAACTCATGGTGATCGACGGAAAGCCCGCGACGAACGAGTTCTCCTGCAATCTTGGCGGTGGCTTGCCGAGGCGCGAGCTCGCCCGGCCACCTGCTGAATCCGTTTACGAGCTTAGCCAGGCGCTGCTGACTGAAATCGGAGAGCTGATCGGAGCGGCGGAGAAGTTCGTTGCTGATCGCGATCGCTGCCTTGCGACAACTCGAATCTTCCGGCCGCTTGCTAAAGACGCTGATCAGATTCGCCAGCTGTTCCTGGGTAAAATCGGAGAGTCGATCGCTTCGGCGCACAAGCTCATCTGCGACGATCACAACTGCCGTGTGAAAGCGTTCCTCTGCTAGCCATTTTCCGACGCCGTTCACGAGCAATGATAGATGCCGCGGGGTGAGCGCTGAGAGGCGATCATCCGAACGCGTACGGCAAGAAATCTCAGTCGCGATCCTGAGAGCGGCTTCACGAACCGCCGGTTGATCCGGCCACTTGCTAAAGCCGCTTATCAGCAATGATAGGTGCTGGCCGGTTAGGTCCTGGAGCGGCTCGCTCTTGTCGCGGCAAACTTCAGCAATTCTGATCATGCCATCGCGGCAGTCGGAAGACGCAGGATGGCGGCCAAATGAACACGCAAAGAGCGAAAGTGATGTGAAGTCGACTTGTTCCATCAGTGCATCACTAAGGCGGGAGAGCTGAGCCGCCAGAGCTTTGGAAAGATCGGTACCTGCCTGACCGCCAGACTGCCGGCTGAGCGCATCACATATTGTGGCGTATTTCGATGCTAGCTTGAGGCGGATGTCTTCCTCAAATCGTGGAACAAATGCGATCCTGAACGCAGTCGCGGCCTTTCGCAGGAAGCGTGCGCGATTTGATCTCGTGAGTTGCTTGGAATCGTCGAATAGTGAACCTGAGAATGCGCGCACGTCCTGACAACGGCAAGCGTGGCTGATTGTTGCGAGAAGCTCATCGAGTGTGGCCATCGTTCGATTTGGTGGCTCTGAGTGCTCCGCGCGAACGTGCTGCTCGAAGCGGAGCCGGTCGAGTGAGACTGCTTGTCCAGGGCGCGTCATCTGTCGACCCTTCCCTGGCCAGGATCTCGAACTGAAATCGGATCGCGACCTTGCTCACGCAAGCTGACTCGAGTGCGGACGGGTAGCGCTGGCGCCCTCACCCCGTAATGTCTGCTGCACAGGCCAAGTGCGTTCCGTCTGGAAGCCGTCGCTCCCAAGCCATCGGCAGGCGATCGTGGACGCTCGCCCGCAAGAAGACCCTACAATCTGACGCTGCGTCCGATTCAAGCCATTTATGTCGAGAGCCGCGCATTTCGCGCAGAATTCTGCGTGAACGGCCGGTGAAGCCAAATCTCGTCCATCATGCCGCGTGGCCCTTCCAATCGGCCTTCTCAACCGAGGGATTGCAGTGAAGCTTACTCGCCGCGCTTACGTTTCGCCCAGCGGCTTGTCGCATGTCGGACATTAACAAAGCGAGTGACAGCGCTAACGGCAAATGAGGTGCTTTTGTGAAAGCCAGCCTACGGGATCTTACGTAGGGCCCGTGTCGCATTTTCTTGATCTAAACATTGCATCCTCTTTTGCATGAAGCAGAAAAATCTATTCTCAGACGCCAAACATTGGCGAGGCCGTGCGGAAGCGACCCGACTAAAAGCGGAGTCGATCGAGGACGACACATCTAGATGCAGGCTCCTCAAGGTCGCTGAGGAATATGATAAGCTGGCTCGCCTCGCGGAGGGGCGGCAAAGAAGCGAGCTTGACGGGCAGTTCTGATCGCTACCGGAGCGAACTGTGACTGCGGCCACCGAAGTCTCGCCGTGTTGGAGCTCGAGGCCCTTTAGGGCTGAACTGCGAAACTTCGTCACGCGTTCCCTGGCCGTGGATCCATTGTGACCGGCCACATAGATGACGCATCGACGGTGTCTCAGGCGGTAAGCCGGCTAACCGCTCGACATGAAAAGGACTGAGATGAAAGCCCACCGTCAGATCGTCGCAAGAGCAAAGCCTCTCGTTGACGAGCTGGCGATACATTGGCGTCGCTTTGCATCATGTGCTGAAGCCGATGACGTTTGTTTGGTGCCAAACTAGCCGGTTCGCCGGATCATGCCGCGCCAAATGGCCTCCGCGGCCATTGTTGCTCTAAGGCATTTCAGTCGGTTCTGGCATCAAGCACAGTTAGCCCAACGCCATACCTTGCGGACTTGTTTAGGCGAAGGGGCGGCAGCAGCTCCTGCAGGCCCGGCTTGCCGCGACAACCATCGTAGATGTCTGTGCCGATTGTCTGCATGAGGCAAGTTCGCAACGAAGGCACGAATGACGAGAAAATCCAAGGAAAGATTCAGATGTCGAAAGATAAACTGCAGGAGAAACTCTCCGCTGGACGATCCGGACAAAGCCGATGTTCGTCTTCCAACTAAGTTTGGTGCAGATGGTCCGCAGTAGTTGGGATTGCCCATGCCGGCGCGGCGGCCGGTCAATGTATGAGTCGGACAACACGAGTGGTGCCGGATTCGACCCTATCGGTCAAAAGAGGGAGGAGGTGTGAGGAAGCAAATTGTAGAAAGGCTCGAAGCGGGACGCGTGCGCGATGGCCGGTTCGCCACCGCACCCGGATCTGGTCCTTCCGGTCTCTTCTTCGTGCAGGGGCCTTGTGGCTGCCAGCTCAAGATCATCGGCTTCGTTCGTCCGGGATGGGAGCATGTCTCTGTGTCGACGCCTCGGCGATCTCCAAATTGGGAGGAGATGTGTCTCGCCAAAGATCTGTTTTGGCATCAGGAGGAATGCGTGATGCAGCTGCATCCTCCTCAGTCACAGTATGTGAACAACAGTCGCTATTGCCTGCATCTCTGGAGGCCGACCCGTCAGGTCATTCCGATGCCTCCGTCAGCCTTCGTGGGCATCGTCGGGCTGGGGCCGTCTGAAGCGGCAATCCTGTTTGCGCAGATGAGTGCCATGTCTTAACGGACCCGGCCGCATCGATGCCAAGTCGAGCGGCGGCACGTAATCGAGAGCGCAGTGGCGCTGGAGCCTAGGCCGCCACAGGCCCGCCAAGGGCCCGCGGGCACCACTGTGCGCACCAAAGGCCGCTGCGCTTCTCAAAGCGGCAAGGCACGCCGCAGAATCGGCTCGTCTATTGTGCGCAATATGACGCGCATAACAACGCCAGCGAGGAATCGGCCAGGTGACGAATTAGAGCGGATCGGTCGATCCGGTACACATTGCGGGCGGCCAAATCCTCGCATAAGTAAAGGACCTACGGGGCGCAACTACGTACGCATCGGCTAGTGACCTGGGTGAGGCGCGTCGGGCATCGTTGTTGCGCGTGCCTCGATGCTGCGATCAAATCCTGGAAGGCGGGCCGGCTATTAGCCTGATATGCGCGCGATGGCCCGCGCAACTCGGCGATATTTCTCCTTCAATACCGGGCAAGAGTGCGTTTCCGGAGCTGCGCATGTGGGTGTTGCTTGTATCCAGTGGACTGAAGGCGGCTCGCTTGATGGATCGGTCTGACGTGGTCTCCGCCGCGCAACGGGCCAAGGCCGCCGGGGCGACCCGCTTCTGCGTGGCCGCGGGCTGGCGCAATCCAAAGGACCGCGACCTCGATCAGGTCTGCGACATGATTGCCGCCGTTAAAGATTTTGGCATGGAGACGTGCGTAATGCTCGGCATGCTCACGCCAAAGCACGCCGCACGGCTCGCCGACGCCGGCCTCGATTTCTACAATCACAACGTGGACACCTCGCCTGAGTTCTACCGCAGCATCATCACGACCCGGACCTTGCAAGAGCCAATCGACACTCTTACGCCCGTGCGCCAGGCGGGCATCAAAATCTGCTGCGGCGGAATTATTGGCATCGGTGACGACGCCGAGGACCGTCTCGGCATGCTGCTACTGCTCGCCAATCTTCCGAACTATCCGGAGAGCATCCGGATCAAGCTCTGGAACGAGGTGAATGGCGTCCCGGTGAGGTTCACGGCGGAGCGTCCCGATCCGATTGCACTGGTGCGCCTGGTGGCGACCGCGCGGATCATGATGCCCAACAGCGTCATACGGTTGGCCGCCGGGCGTCGGTACATGACTGATGAACTCCAGGCCCTATGCTTCTTGGCTGGTGCGAATTCCATCTTTGTCGGCGATGTGTTGCTGACGACCAAAAATCCGCAAGTTGACCGCGATGCAAGTGTGCTAGCCCGGCTCGGTATTATGTCTGACCCGCTTAAGTGATCCAGAACAACGGGCGTGGCGCGCACAAGCCATCAGCGTAGGTAAAGAAATGCAGATTGTCCTGATTGGAGGGAACGATTCATTGCACCTCGGTCACTGAATCCGACCTGCACTATGAAGGCTCGATCTCGATTGATCGCGCGCTGCTGGACGCGGCCGGTATCTGATTAACGTTCGCGTCGAACTGTACAACCTCGAGACGGGAACACTCTTTGCAACGTTTGTGACCGAAGCGCCACAAGGGTCCGGCACTGTAGACGTAAACGGTGCGGCGGCGCGACTGGCGATGTCCGCAGATAAGATAAGTATTGTTGCATACGCGTCACTTGACGAGGAGGATGCGAGCATCTTCAGGCCGCGCATTGTGCCGGCTGATCGAGAAAATCCCATCCTGCAAGTTTGAACCCACAAGCCAACGCGGGAAGACCCTGTCCGGCCAGTTGGGAGTTTTGCGGCGTCCATCGTTGCTCAGCGAGTGATGAATGAATTCCGTCATTGCGGGTATGTTGCTGTGCTGACAAGGCTGTCGCAACAAGACGACCTGCTCGTCCTTGATTCGCCGGTTCACGCCAGTATTCATGAAGGAGCGCGAACGGGCCGAGCAGCGTTTCGAATCAGTGCCCATAACAATCCGCAGGCTATCGAAAGCGGCAATTTGCGACTGGCGCCCGGCCGCAGGAGCCGGGCGGGTCTGGATCGTAGTCGAGAGCCTCTACAGCATGGATGGCGAAGTCGCACCGCTTGGAGACCTGCTCGGGAGCGCGCACCTGCACGACGCGTTCATGGTTGTCGACGAAGCTCATGCAACGGGCGTTTACGGCGAGCAAGGGCGAGGGCTCACGGCGGCCTATGAAGGACGCGAGAATCTCCTCGTTGTTCATACCTGCGGTAAGGCGCTGGGAACTTCCGGCGCGCTTGTCACCGCCACTGGCGTGCTGCGCACGGTCAATCGCTGTCGCCCGTTCATCTTCGCGACCGCTCGGTCGCTGTTGATGGCGGTGGCCGTGCGGGAGTCTCTCTTGATCCTGCAGGAGGAGCCGGAGCGAAGAACGGTTGACGAAGCTGGTCGCGTTCTTGCATCGGGAGATGGCTGTGCGAGGCGAGAGAAGTCCTTCGAATTCGCAGATCCTGCCCTATATCGTTGGCGAGAATCGTTTTGAAGGGGAGACCGACAGCCAGTTGGTTGCACGGCTGAGCGGTCTTCCGGCCGATCGGATCGTTCCGGAGCGTTACCGCCTTAAAATACCCGCTTCCCCGCATCATTCGGCCGAGATAGACGGAATTCGCATCGACCCCGGATTCGCTCATCGGGCCGCAGGCCGGGGAGCGACCGCTCGTCATCGAAGGCGCCGGCGGGCTGATGGTGCCGCTGAACCGTAGCCCACTCTACATCGACATCTTCGAGCGGTGGCGGCTTCCCGTCGTGCTCCGCGCCCGCACGCTACTCGGGACCATCAATCACTCCCTGCTGCCGATTGAGGCCTTGCGAAAGCGCCAGATCGACATTCTTGGGATCGCATTATCGGGGGAAAGAAATGCTGAAACTGAAAGCGCAATTTGTGACATCGCGCGGGTGCGTTGGTTAGGCCGGCTGCCCTGGATTTCTCCTCTGACGGCAGACAGCCTACGGGTCGTCTTCAAAGACTCGTTCATTTCCAGCGACTTCCAGCCATGAAGCCAAACAACAGGTGGCCAATCTGGCATCCATTCGCGCAGCATGCGCTTCACAAGAGATGACCAAGGTTGTGCGTACCGACGGTGCTTATCTCCACACTGCGGATGATCATCGAATCATAGATGCAGTCGCATCCCGGTGGGGTGGTCACTCACGGCCATTGCCATCCGCAGATCGTGAGCGCGATTCACGAATAGGCCGGCAAATTGAAGCGAGTCATTTTCGCCGGCTACACGCATGATCCGGCCGAGGAGGTCGCTCGGCTCCTTTTGAAACTCATAACCCAAGGCTTGGACCATGTGTTCTACTCGGACAGTGGCTCAGCCGCTTGAAGTCGCCCTTGAACATGGCACTCGGCTATTGGCACAATAGAGGCAAACAGGGAACACGCATCGTTGTCAAGCACTCCTATCGCCGCGACACGTTCGGCGCGATGTCGATTGGTGCCCGCGGTGTCTTCAACGCGGCGTACGGACCGCTCCTGTTCGACCTGACCTCAATGCCATTCCCTGCGAGCGGTCGTGAGCAGGCAACGCTTGATGCGCTTGAATCAGCATGTCGGCACGAAAATCGCGCAGCCCTTATTGTCGAGCCTGGTGTTGAGGCAGGCGGAATGCTGAGGTACCCAACTTGGGTGCTAAGTGAGATGAAGCGGATCTGCGAGGCGTCGGACGTCCTGTTCATTGCCGATGAGGTCATGACGGGCTGGAGCCGCACCGGAACAATCTCGCCTGTGAGCAGGCCAATGTTGTGCCAGATCGAGCGTGCTATTCAAGGGCCTCACGGGAGGGGCGCTGCCGCTCGCTGTGACACTGTGCTGGCCAGGGATTTTCGATGCTCATTACTCGAAAGACCGTACGCACAATCCTTCACTCGAGTTCGTCCACGGCAAATCCGCTGGCCTGTGCCGCCGCCAAGGCTAACCTGGAACTGTGGAAAGACAGGTCAGACGCATTGCTGCGCTCGCAACCATGCAAGAGCAGGCAATTGAACGATTCCGCGGCGATCCGCGCTTTGCAAACGTTCGCCGTAGCGGCACCGTCACAGTGCACTCGATCTGAAGACGAAGGATACCGGCCATTCGCAGGCGTCGGCCCGAAGCTTCACGCCTTCTTTAAAGTGCGCAATCTCTTGCTTTGCCCACTCGGTAATACGATCTATGTGATGCCGCCATATTGTGTAACACCAGGAGACCTGCACGAAATGTATGCGGGCGTATATGACGCTGCCGATGCGCTGGCCTGAAGACGCGTGCGGCTCCGCAAGACTAGGGAGTCTGAGCTGTCGTCGGCTTCCGGAAGGAGTTGAGAGTGCCTTGCCATAAGGTGCCGAAATGGACCATGGTTACTCGCATGTTAGGTTACTCTATGCCGACCGGCTCGGCCGGTGGACGCCGACGCCGCCCGATCGGGCTTCGAACGCTATTCCGGCGGCAGCACAAGGCGATGCCATCGCAACATCCTGCCGTACTCGGACGATCAAATGCATACAGCTAGTTCATTGCGGGTTTGGCTCGCGGGAGACCTGACCGCGGTGGCATTCCAAGGACGAGCTGAGACAGATATGGAACGCCGCGAACAGTCGAGCGGACCACTAGCGCGATCGCAACAATTGCGGCCCCGAGCAGACCCGCGATGATCAACCGGGTCGTAAGATCCCAAAGTTCTCCTAGCTGTATGAAATCCATTAGACGGAACACGGTACCCTGGACAAGGTAGAGCAGCAGCGTGGTCTGGCCCAACTCCATAGCTATAAAGCGGGCGATTCGGGTTGAGTGACTAAAGCGCCAGCATTGCAGCAAGAGTTCGATGGCGATTGCTGAGGCAGCTGCAGCGCCAACAAACATCAGAAGCACGTCTTTGGCCGACCGAAAATCGTGAATCAGTCCAAGATTATTGTAGACATAAGTGTCCTTCCCCCAGGCTAGAAAACATACGCAAGTCAAGACCGAGAGAAATAAAATCAAGAGCGGCTTGTGACATCGCGATGTAGTCGTCCATCGTTCGTTCGATTGAGCAAACAAGAATCCCAAGCAGAAGAACGGGTAAGTGAACCTGATCAAGGGTGATATGGAGAACGTCAGAGGAGCGAGTGCAATCAGTATCGCTGAGCCAGATATGACCAACGATCGGTGGCTCAGCCTGGTGAGTATCTTGATGAGAAGGTAAGAAACAAACGTGGCCCAGATGAACCAGTATGTGCCAGCAAGATCGTCTACAAATTCCAAAAGTCCGGTAGTTAGGCTGGTCGCGCGCCACAATGCCGCTGACTTAGCTGTCTCCATGAGCGCCCACCAAAACAGCATGGGCAGTAAGAGCTGCGTCGCACGGGAGATGGCGGCCTGAGTGAACGACTTCTGCAGCAACGATCGAGAAGAAAGATAGCCGCTTATCGCCATAAAGAGTGGCATGTGAAACATATAGATTGCTTTGTAGTACGGCGAATACCAAAAGCCGCCGTCTCGATAGATGACATACTGGATCAGGTGCCCAACGATTACCAAGACAATGAGCGCACCTTTCGCGAAATCTAAGCTCAGATCTCGATCGTTTGCCCCGGTCGTGCGCGAGCTCGGGACCATTATTCCAGTCACGCGTTGCAATCTATCAAACATCTAGATATCTGTTGTTGATGAGCCGGCGGCCCGTTGTCCGCTTCTTCTGCCTCATTTTTGGTTCAGACGAAAGGTGATGGTGGGAGTTTTTGGAAGGGCAATAAGCTCAACTGGTTAGGCCTTGAGGAACTAGCCGTGGGCCGAGCATCTCTGTACGCCTCAGCAAACTGTGCGGCAGAGAGCCGCTATTTGGTTTGAGACGCTGGGCTAGCAGTGCGGGCACGGCATGCTAGTTGCAGACGCGGCTCTGGGAGGAAGACTGTCGCACTCAGTCTCCCACTCAGCCCGACGCATCTCGGACCCGGCAGATGCGTCGGGCTTCTTCGGTTCGCCCAGCATAGTCGACATTTGGTCCCGTCGACGCCGGGGTGATCAAGCTAACGGGGCGTCTGATAGCTGAACTCGATCACGCCAACTTGGGCTATGACACCGGGCTGGGGGGCACACGGATATCGGTGCTCCGAGTTGTGGAGCAAAAGCCGAGGACCAACGCTTTTTGAATTGAGCTCCTCGTTCGGCTTCGTGCAACTCACGCCTGAACCGCTTGCCGTGACGACTTTTGTCGTAAAGCCGCCGCCGCAGTGATTGCTGCCGCATTTATGGTGTAAACGGCTCGGCTGGATCGCAGCTGCGGAATGTCTACGGTCCTGACAAAGTCCGCACCCGTGTGATGGACACGTGTTCATGAAGGCCAGGCGTGAAACGGGCTGCGCGTGTGGAGTACCATCTCTAGCTGAAGCTCGTCGCTTATGTGCATCCGGGGGAGGCCTGGTTGATCGTACTTGGGCGGATGACCAACTGCGTTCGAGCAACAAGACCTAATGCTCCAAGGAGGCCAGATCTAACGCAGGAGTGCGTGAAAGAGCACGGTCAGATGCGCGTGCGCGACGTCGCCGAGGCAGGCTTCTCGATCAATATCAGCTGAGCTTGGCGTGGGGATGAGGCGGTAGATCGCAGCGGCGGGCGGACTCTCCTCACTTGTGGACTGGCTTAGATGCGATCGTCATTCAATAACTCTTCGCGCAGCGTACGCCTCCGACGGGGGCCGTCTTGCGTGACGGGTGGTAATTCGCGAAGCGTGTGACCTTAAGTCTAGCTTTAAGGTCATTAGGCGATGCGGGTCGAGGTTTTGGGCGGGCTGGAGCGGCGGCGGCGTTGGTCGCAGGACGACAAGGCACGGATTGTCGAGGAGACGCTGGCATCGGGCGCGAAGGTAACTGAGGTTGCGCGGCGCAACGGAGTAGCGGCCAGCCTGGTATTTACCTGGCGTCGACAAGCACGGACATCGGAACAAGTTGTACCGTATCCCTCCATTGAGGGCCGCCTTGTTTGACGGGCGCGATGGCTGCAGGTCCTAGGGGTAATCCTAGGAGAAGCGC